>JAGGWU010000182.1 GCA_021163465.1 Candidatus Bipolaricaulota bacterium | reverse complement strand
GGGAGATGCGGCCCAGGCTTTTCCTCCGCACCACCGAGTTCCTCTGGCAAGAAGGACACACGGCCCACGCCACCGCGGAGGAGGCGGAAGAGGAGGCACGCCGGATCCTAGATATCTACGCCGAGTTCGCCGAGCGGGAGATGGCGATCCCTGTGATCAAGGGCAGAAAAAGCGAGACTGAGAAATTCCCCGGGGCGCTGGTGAGTTATACCATCGAGGGGATGATGGGCGATCGCCGCGCCCTTCAGATGGGCACCTCCCACAATCTGGGGCAGAACTTTGCTAAAGCCTTCGACATCAAATACCTTGACAGGGAGAATCGGCTACAGTACTGCTGGACCACTTCTTGGGGCGTGAGCACGCGGCTCATCGGGGCCCTGATCATGGTCCACGGGGACGACAACGGCCTTATCCTTCCCCCTCGGCTTGCCCCCATCCAGGTGATCGTGGTTCCCATCTACAAGGAAGAGGAACGGGCCGAAGTGATGGAAGCGGTGGAGCGGGTAAAGGGGCTTTTGGGGAATCGGGTGCGGTGGGAAGTGGACGACCGGGACGAGTACACCGCCGGTTGGAAGTTCAACGAGTGGGAGCTCCGAGGCGTCCCGCTCCGCATCGAGGTCGGCCCCCGGGATGTGGAGGCCGAACAGGCCACCCTCGCCCGCCGGGATGTGCCGGGGAAGGAAGGCAAATGGGCCGTTCCCCTGGATGGGCTCGGGGAGGCGGTGGAGCGGGCCCTGGATGAGATCCAGGAAGCCCTGTTCAGGCGGGCCCTGGCGTTCCGGGAGGAGCATACCCATCGTCCCACCACCTGGGAGGAGTTTGTGGAAGCGGTGGAGGACGGGTTCGCCCTGGCGCCCTGGTGCGGGGACGCGGCATGCGAGGAGGCGATCCAAGAAAAGACGAAGGCCACCAACCGCTGCATCCCCTTGGAGCAAGAAGCGCTCCCTTCCGGGGCCCGTTGTGCCCATTGCGGAAAGCCCGCGGCGGAGTGGGCCCTGTTCGCCCGAGCTTACTGAAGCGGTTCGAACACGGCGGTGTGGAGGTTGTGTAAGCGGAAAAAGCGGCTACCCCACAGTAGCCGTCCGTTTAAAATGAGCCCGGAGGGAAGGGATGGCCCATAGGTTCGTGGTGGCGACATATAACTGCAATTCGATCCGGAGCCGGCTCCCCCTGGTGCTCCGCTGGCTCGAGGCCCACCGGCCGGATGTGTTGTGTTTGCAGGAGACCAAGGTCCCGGATCCGGAGTTCCCCGCGGATGCGTTCCGGGAGGCGGGCTATCACGTGGTCTTCCGGGGACAGAAGGGCGGAGCCGGGGTAGCCATCGCGAGTCTAGAGGAGCCCAAGGACATCTCTTTTGGACTCGACGACGGTGGTCCTCCGGATGAGACACGTCTGATACGCATCACGGTCCAAGGGATTCCCATAGTCAATACGTACGTTCCCCAGGGGAGGTCGCCGGACCACGAGATGTTCCGCTACAAGCTTCAGTGGTTGGGGCGCCTCCGGGATTACTTCGACCGCCATTTCTCGCCGGACGAACCCCTCCTTTGGTGTGGGGACTTCAACGTGGCTCCGGAGGAGATCGACGTTCACAACCCGGTGCGGCTGAAGAACCACGTGGACTTTCACCCCGAGGCGCGGGCGGCGCTGGAGCGGATCCGGGAGTGGGGGTTTGTGGATGTATTTCGCAAGCACCACCCCAACGAGCCGGGGCAATACACGTTCTGGGATTACCGCGTCCCGAAGGCCCTGGAGCGGAACCTCGGTTGGCGGGTGGACCACATCTGGGCCACCCGGCCGTTGGCGGAAAAGTCGGTGGATGCTTGGATAGATCGTGAGGCAAGAAGGATGGGAAAGCCCTCCGACCACACCTTCTTGATAGCCGAGTTTGAGCTTTAGCAGAAAGTCAACGTCGGGATTCCGTGCCACATCTTGTCATGTACCTTTTCCCGAGCGGGACAGTGGCTCACTCAGTGTGTCCGACAGCATGGTAACTTCCCAACTGTATTTCCGCGGACCCCTTGAGCCGCCATCTGGCCGCGATCTTGGGGTACCTTTGCGCCCAGGCGCGCTCGAACGCCTCCAGGGCTTTCTTCAAGTGTGCCCTCCCGGTAGATTCGCTCCAGATCCTGGGCTTCCGGACACCTCCGCCAACGCATCCCTCACCGCATGCACCACACAAAGCTGCCACCTTGGCCTGGGGAAACACTTCCCGGATCGCCTCCTCGATTCCGGGGAGATCGCTTTCGAACACCATTACCACCCACACCCCACGCTCCCAAAGCTTCCGCAGGGGTAACAAGGGGAAATTGTCCGGAGGCGATGAGACAGGGGAGAAAGGAGCAGCGGGAACGCGATTGGCTTGGCCGGATCCTGACGAACTCCAAGCTGGAAAGGAACAGCGAATCCCCTACCTTTTGGAAGGCCCCCTCAACGAGCTCATGGAACGGGAAAGGTTTTTAGAGCAGCATCCCCAGGAGAAGGCCAACGGGTTCTACCGCCGTCTGGTCAATTTCACTTGCCGTGGGTGTTCAAAGGGCCTCAGTCCGCCCCCGCGACCGGCGCCTTTCCCAACTTCTCGCGCTCGGACCCTTCTGACGAAGGGGGAAACATCGGCACGTATGGGTCCCTACCGAAGAGGAGCCCTTTTCGACCGGCACGAGCAAGCATCTCGTTGAACGAGCAAAAGGAACGTTAATCCCGCGCCTTTAATAATGGAAACGCCCTCCCACAGAAGGGCCACCGCCTTTCCGCGGCCGGATTGTGAACCGGGCGTCCCGGGACGGTGTATAGTGAAGTGGAGGTGATATCCATGCGTACCGCGGTTTTGGGCGCTTTGTTCCTTTTGGGATCGTCTCTTCTCGGCATATCCCAAGTTTCCGGTTCCGCCTCCAGCGCGATCTCCTCCGAGAGGCCGTTTCAGGTATGTATAGGCACGTTCGTGTTCGAACAGGGGGAGAAGCTGGCGGTAGAACTTGTCCGGCGAGAACCCTGTCCCTGTCTCTGTGGTCCTATCTCGATCTTGGGGTTTAGGGTCGTGGACCCCGATGGCGACCCTGTGTACGTGGATTCCGTGGCTTATCCGGTGCCCATGGACAAGTGGGTGGGAGAGTGGTGTTTGGTCGACGGCTCCGGGAACATGGTCCCCCCGGGCGACTATACCTTACGTATCGATTCCTCGGCGGGGGAATTCCGGGTGATGGTACAGGTGGTGGCTCCAGGGGCGCGTCCCCTGGGCAAAAGCTTCGCCCAAGCTTCGGTATGTGGCCTTGGCGTCCGGGTATACCGATTGATCACCGAGGAGGACGAAGGGGGTATCGTTGCCTTGGGAGAAGGCGCTTACCTCATGGTGGCCCTGCCCGGAAACCCCACCACCGGTTACTCGTGGGCGGCCGAAACGGTGCCGGATTTTCTCGAGCCTGTAGCGGGGGTGGGTTACTTACCCGAGGCCCGGGATCCCGCGCTCGTGGGGGGCGGCGGTATCTTCTTCTTCCGCTTCCGGGCCAAAGAGGCCGGCTCCGGAACCCTTTCCTTTGCTTACAAACGAGCTTGGGAGACGGCACCACCGGCCAAAACGTTCACCATTACCGTGGAGGTGGGTTGAGGAGAGCCCGTCAACACCGGCTTCAGTCGGAGCCGGGTGCTCGCCCCCTGCACCTGGGCCTCCGGCACCGGCAGCGCCCGCTCGGCCCACCGCGGTTCGAGGAGGCCGGGGAAGTGGCCACCCTTTGCGCAGCTTGGGAATCCAGTGCTTGCCCCGGTGGCATATGGCCTCGGAGGGTTCGATGTGGAGGACGTCCGCGGTAGGGAGAAGCCGGGAAGGATCGTTCTCATCGTTCTCCTCGGCGCAAGATTTTTCGCATATCCCAAATAAGCACGGTGCCGTCTTCGCTGGCGGTGGCGAAAAGGTCCCCCGAAGGATGGAACGCGACTCCAAATACGTCTCCCAAATGTTCGTTTAATTGGATCAACGGGTCACCAGTGGGCACAGAATATACCACAACCTCTCCCCCGGCTTTCCCTGCAACCAGGTATGCGCCGTCCGGTGAGAAGGACAAACAATACACCGGGGGTCCTTTATCTTGAATGAGCTTGAGCGCTTTGCGACGGCGGGGATCCCAAAGCACAACCGCTCCTTCATCATCGGCCGAGGCGAGGAACTCGCCTTTTGGTGAAAAGCAAACCGCGGTCACCACCCCCCTATGTTTCCGCAACAACCTCAACCCTCCCGATTCCAACTCCCAAAGCCGCACCGTTTTATCTTCCGCTCCTGCAGCGATCACCTTTCCGTCGGGGGAAAATCGCGCAGCGTAAATGGCATCCCGTATCAGCGGTTGGAGAGCCGGGTTCTTCACGGGCTTCCAGAAAGTCTTCACCAGCTCACCCGTGATCGCATCCCAAACCCGCACCGTCTCGTCCACTGAGGCTGTAAGGAAATATTTGCCGTCGTGGGAAAAATCCGCATCGGAGATGGGTTCTTGATGGGCCACGATCTCGAGGGCCTTCTCCATACCGTCGGGACCCAATTTCCAAATACACACCTTTCCATCATTTCCCGCGGTAAGAACCCGATCTCCCTTAGGGGAAAAAGCGATGGCATCTATTGCTCCAAGATGGGCATCCCGAACGAAAAGCTCTTTCCAATCATCGCACGCCCAAAGGGAGACGCCGCCCTCCACTGTAGCCGCAGCCAATCTTTTCCCGTCGGGGGAAAACGCCAGTGCGGAGAACCGGTCTTTGTATCGGTGCTCGCCCAAAACGGCTGCCGGCTTTTTTGTCAGCAAATCCCAGATGACAAGCGGACCCGAAGGATTATGCTGCACCAGGACGTTGGGGGGATAGATTTCGACCTTACCGGGACCACATCCCAAGGAAAACGAGGCCCGTAACGTGCCGGATTCGCTCTCCCAGGTGCTTACCACTCCCCGGGAATCAACGGTGATCAAGGTCCCAGGATTTAAGAACTCAAGCTCTATTAGGGGACCGATCCCCAGGCTTTGGAGAAGCCGTCGTTCCCTTACGTCCCATACCCGCACCCGCCCATCGCCGGCTTCCACCGCGACCCTCGAACCATCCGAGGAAAAGGCCGCTTGACGGACTCCCCACTTATTCCAAGGGAATTTCTCATGCCGCGTTGAGTCGTCGAGCGTATAAAGCACGAGTGACTCCGCGGACCTGGAGCCACACGCGAGCGCGGAACCATCGGGCGAGAAAACCAACACCGTCACCTCCTGGGTCAGGGCGGAAAAACTTAAAACAGCCTCTCCCTGAACGAGATCGAACACCGTCACCTCCCCGGTTTCGGAACCCACCGCCACAAGGGCACCATCCGGGGATAATGCTAAAGCGGTAATCCACATGTCCGTCTTAAATGCGGCGATTTTCTCCATTTGAGGGAGTTTAAATACAATAATGGTTCCGTCCTCAAACGAAAGACCGAGGATCCCCTTGTTCGAAGCGAAGCGCGCGAACCGAGGCATCTTGGGCAAAGGGCTTACACTCAAGAGTTCCCTTGCGGATACATCCCATTGCTCAACCGCGAGGGAAGTCACGACCCATAGGTGTCCACCAAAAGGAAACCCGGCCACAAGGTACCCATGCCCCAGCCTGGCCACGGCCCCAAAGGGCATTTCTCTGCCCAGGCCGCAGACAACCGTAAAAATTGCAGCAGCAACGAGAACCGACTTGCTCACCATGGCGCCCCGTATTGTACATGGATGGAAAGTGAAAATACTGCCGCCGAAGGTTGTGCTCAGCTCTCCCTTTTGCTGTTTTTTTCTTCCCCCCGGCGTCTTCGCAACTCCAAGGCCGACCGGTTAACGATAGCGTACAGAGAGATACCCAAACCGCTCACCGACATAGCATAGGAGAAAAAGCATAGGGGTACATTGGGAGCGATTATCCTAAGGACCATGAGGAAGGGAAGCACTATCGCGGTGACCAACAACACAATGGCCGCCGAGATCAACGTCCGAAACTTCTTCCGCCTCATTTATAAAGCCAACACGAAACGTAATGATTTGGTACCGGTTCGAATTCCGGAGGTATCTCGCGGTCGCAAAGGCCTTCTATCTTGTCTTTGCATCGGGGGTGGAAGCGGCAACCAGGCGGAGGGTTCAAGAGGCTCGGAGGCTCCCCGGGGGGCACTTCCTTAAATTTGAACGCGTTCTCCGGGTCGGGGTCCGGAATGGCGTCCAGGAGGGCCCGGGTATAAGGGTGGAGAGGGTTGTGTATGAGCTCCCTCACGGGGGCCTTCTCCACAAGCTTTGCCGCGTACATGACGAAGATCCGCTCTGAGAAGTAGCGCACGGTGGAAAGATCGTGCGTGATATACACTACACCCAAATTGTGGGCCTCTTGGACCCTCTGCAGGAGCTGTAGGATCTCCACACGTACCGATGCGTCCAACATCGAGACCGGCTCATCCGCCACGAGGAGTTTGGGGTTTAGGACGATGGAACGGGCGATTACCACCCGCTGTTGTTGCCCCCCAGAGAGCATATGGGGGAATTTCCCGATGAAGTCCTCCACCGGGGTGAGCTTTACCTCCTCCAACACTTCGCGGATCCTCCGTTCCCGCTCCGCTCTTGTCCCCCAGCGGTTTACCACCATCGGCTCCAGCAATATCCGTCGCACATTCATGAAGGGAGGCAATGCCCCGTAGGGGTCCTGCTGGATGTATCCCACTTGAGAGCGGTACCAACGTCCAAGTCGCTGGAGCCTCTTTCCCTCGAAGAAGATCTCGCCCTTGGTGGGTTGGTAGAGCCCGAGGATGGTGCGGGCGAGGGTGCTCTTGCCGCAGCCGGACTCACCCACGAAGGTAACCGCTTCCCCGTGCTGGATGTCGAAATCCACCCCATCAACGGCCCTCACGAACCCCACGTGGATGAAACCCCACTTGCGGAGTTCGAACCATTTGTGCAAATTCTTTACGCTGATCAGTGCCTGATCTTGCATTTCCTCCACCTACGCGTAGAGATGGCACTTTATTTTACGGCCATCTTTGTAATCCACCATGGGCGGCTCCCGATCACAGGCAGAAAAGCGCTTGTGGCAACGCGGGGCGAAACGGCAGCCCGCGGGGGGGTTGATGAGGCTGGGGGGCTGTCCCGGAATGAAATCGAGTTCCTTGTCCTCCCGTAAGGTGGGGACGCTGGCCATAAGTTTCTGGGAATAGGGGTGCAGCGGCTCGAGGTAGAAATGCCCCGCATTTCCCAGCTCCACGATCTGTCCCGCGTACATCACCATGGCCCTCTCCGCTAGCTCGCTCGAGGTGGCGATGTCATGGGTGATGAGGATGTAGGTGAGTTCAAACTCCTCCTTGATCCTCTTCAGCGCGTTCATGATGTTCGCCTGTGTCAGGACATCCAGGGCCGAAGTGGGCTCGTCCAGGATCACGAGCTTGGGATTGGTCACCAGGGCCATGGCGATCACCGCCCGCTGCCGCATTCCCCCCGAGAGCTCAAAGGGGTAACGGTCGACGAAGTCGGTGGGAACCCCCACGATCTGGAAGGTCTCCACCACCTTCCTCAAAGCCTCCTCTTTCCTCATCCTGCGGTGTATGAGTAGAGGTTCAGCCACTTGGGAGCCCACCTTAATAACCGGATTGAGGGCGTTCATGGCCGCCTGGGCCACGTATGAGATCTTCTGCCAACGAATCTGGCGACGGAACTGTTCGTCGCTCAAGGACATGGCATCGATGCCATCGATGTAGATCTTCCCGGTGTAGGTATGGGTGTTACGGGGAAGGAGCCTGAGGATCGCCTTGGCGAGCGAGCTTTTGCCGCAGCCGGATTCACCCACAATGACCATGGCCGTGTGGGAGGCGAGCTCGAAGCTCACCCCGTCCACCGCTTGGACCACACCCTTGGTAGTCCGAAAGTAGAGCTTGAGATCCTCGACCTTAAGGAGTGCTTCCATTTCAAATCTCCCTCAACCTGGGATTGAAGATCCTATCCAGCGCATGGCCGATCATGGTGAACCCAAATCCCGTTACCATCAACATAAACGCCGGCTCAAGCACCCAGTAATAGTGACCCTGAAAAAGGGCCCCCCTTCCATAGGCATCCGAGAGAACCTTTCCCCAGGTAGGGAGAACCGGGTCCCCCAAACCCAAAACCGCGAGGGCCGCTTCCAAGAACACATAGCTCGGTACAGCGAGTACAAAGGACGGGATAAGCCAGGGGATCACGCGAGGGATCAGGTACCGGAAGATGATCCTCATGTGGCCCGCTCCGTAGCTCCGCGCCGCCTCGATATAGGGCGCGTTCTTTTCCTGGAGGAAAATAGCGCGGTAGTTCTTGACCGACGACTCGATAATGTTAAGGACAAGGAGGGTCGCCAAAATGACCCAAATGCTTTTTGAGAAAAACATTCCCACCATGATGAGGATAGGGAGGGTGGGGATGATCATCCGGATCTCGGTAAGCCTTTGTATAAGAGAATCAACAAAGCCCCCAAACCAAGCCCCCAGGGCCGCGATGATTACCGAAGTGATCATAGTGCCCAACGATGCAGCCAAACCAAAGGAGAGGGCCACCGGAGTGCCCCAAAGCAGGCCGACCATAATGTCTCGCCGCAAATGATCGGTTCCCGCCAACCCATGTACGGTGCCGTAAAGCACGAGCTCAGTTTCAATGGACGCATCCGGCTCGAAAAGATAAGCGGTAATCACTACCCTGTGATCCCCTTTTTGAACCCTTTTCGGGTCATCGGCTCGGCAAAAGAGTCCCTCCTCTACGTTCTGGGTACCGAACAACTGCACGAGCTTTTGGTCACGGGAAACCGAGTACCAGTACCTCCCGTGCACGCTTACCGACTTTACGGTGATTCTCCCGAAGGTATACTCCCGGCCATCAGGGGTTACCCAGGTCACCGAAACCAAAGGGCTCTTCTTCTTGAACACCGGCTTATAAACCAATGCAAGCTCCGAGGGAGGAAGGTCAGCAGTATAGCGGAATTGGTAAGTAATGGTGACCTTCCGGGATGTCTTTCCCACCGTCTCTTCTTCCATCTGAGCGTGCTCCTCCGATCTTAGGACGCGCGTTTGGGGAAGTTTCCTGGGGGTAAAGTAACTGATCCATGCCGGCTTGGCGTTAACGGGATTGTAACGCCACACGTCCTCGCCGCCCCGCCAAAGCCTCACAGCCTCTCCATATGGGATGGCTATTACGGTATATATAGCCAGTGCCACGATGAAGGCCAAGATTCCCAACCCGACCAAAGCCGATTTGAATCGTGTAAGCTCTTGGAGGGTCTCCCACAATCGCTTCATGTCGCGCTTCCTCCCCCCACCTTTATCCGTGGATCGACCAATGCGTAAACGAAATCAAGTACAAAAACCGTGATCCCCAAAAGGTAGGCATAGATCATGGTCAAGCCGACGATGACGGGTGTATCGAAGCTATTTATGGCTTCCATATAGAGGGTTCCAAGGCCAGGCCACTTGAACACCGATTCGGTGATTATCGCGCCCATCCACGCGGATATTAGCATGAGGGCGAGGCTTGTGATTATAGGCGGAAGGGTAGGCCTAAGGATATAGCGGCGCTCCAGTTCCCTGCCCGGCACCCCCTTCGCCCGCGCCATCTCCACATAGTCTTCGCTTGAGTAGATGAGGAAAAAGGTGCGCCAGCTGTAAACCGAGGCGAAGATTCCCGAAATGAACCAGGCAGAAAGCGGAAGGATCATATGCAAGATTACGCTAAGTGCATATGCAAAGGGGCTCTTCGGCGGGGGTATGCTCACGAACCCTCCGAACGGAAGAAGCCGCAAGCTAGCGGCGAAAATGAGGATCAAGATGACCCCATAGAACCACGGGGGTGCCGTGGAAAGGGGGGCGAGGGATACCGAAAGCCTGTCCCATATGCTCCCGTACCGCCTCGAGAGAACCAGAGCGACGTAGATCGAGGTGAAAAACACAATCAGGTTTGCGCTAGTGAAGAGCAGCACCGAATAGGGTAGTCTCTCTTTAATTATTATCCAAACACGTTTTGAGCCGCTTGTGGAGTGGATATGCTCGGCGAAACCGAAATTCAGGGTTAAGGCATCGATCAGGTACCTGAACGCCCGTGACCTCAAAAAATTGCGGTCGAGCCTGATGAAAGGTTTGTCAAGGCCCAAGCGTTCGAGCTCAAGCGCGACCAGCTTATCGATAAGCTCCCGTTTTTCTTCGGTGGTGAGATTCTTGTACGCGGGGTTCGTGAAGACCGACATGCTTATGGATTCCTCTACCTGAGCCTTTTTTATCTTGTCCACGTAGCCGCCCATGTTAGCTATCACAATGGTGAGGAATATGCCTACCACCAGCGCAAAAAAGATGGCAACTGCCCGCATGAAGGTATAACGTGCCAGTCTTATCAACGACTGAAGCCCTTTTCGCGCCAACCTTGACTCTCCTCGGTCTCCTTAGAAGGATCCGGTGAGGTTTGCAAAAGCAAGTATAAAAAAAGGCCCGGGAGGTTCAAGCCTCCCGGGCCTTTTCCCCAAGGGCTACGGAACGGCGATGAACTCGACGGAAGCGAAGGACGGGATGGCCACTACCTTCGAGCAGACGGCCACCTCGAGCTTCACCGTGCCCTCCGGGAGCTTCTCGGTGAGCTCGGGCGGGAGGACCACGTTCCAGGTGGGGCCGCCCGCGTACTCGGCGGTGCCCACGGTAACGAGGTTGCCCTCTGCGTCGAAGAGGAGGTACTTCACGAACTCGATCTCCTCCGGCGGATAGGGTTCACCCTTGAAGGTGATGTTCACCGGAATCACGGCACCTGTGCCGATCTCCAAGACCTCTGGAGCGCCGAGGAAATCGATCTGGGCGATCTTGGGCTCAGCGAAGCGGAGCCACTTGTCGGCGGGATCGCGGAAGGCCTCGAACCGTTTGAGGGTAATGGTGCGGGCCAATGTGTCGACGGAGTCGACGTAGAACGGGCCATCACCGACCCAGAAGTGGCCCTTCTCCTCCACCCACTTCTTGAGGTTCTCGTAGCGGGCAACGGCCTCCTCTTTGCTCACGTACTGGCCGAGCACGTTGGCGTAGGGGACGTAACCCTCGGCTAGAGCCTCATCGAGGTACCTCCTGAGTACATCCAGGGTTGGACCCGCGATGTAGCTCAACCACTCGACACCCTTCTTGTCGGCCTTGTCGCTGGAGAAGGCCGCCTCGCCCGCGGCTTCGGCCTTGATCCCGAGAGCCACCGTGTGCCAGGCCCCGGGACCCTGGGCATAGAAGGCATCGATCACGTTATCGGCTACGATCCACTCGGCATCCAGATACCAGGTGTCGGTGTAGACCTCTATCACCAAGGGGTTCGTAGAGATGAGCCTAAGTCCTTTGAAGTACTCCAGGAAAGCCTCGAGATCGGGCTTTGCGGACTCATCGAAGATAGGAGAATCCTCCTTACCCCTGTCGAAGGTCAGGATGAAGGGGAGGAGGATATCGGCCACAGAGTACTTGGAGCCGTCGTGCCAGGTGTCCTCGAACAGGTTGGGATCGTAGTGGATCACCACCTTGACCTTGGCGGTGAGCCCTTCGGGGAACTTCTCGGCCACAGTGATGAACCTCTGGTTGGCCGCATCCCAATCCACCCAGGCATCTTCGGGGACCTTGATCTCGTCCACGAAGTTGAGTTCTATCCAGTCGAGGGTCTTGGAAACCGGCAAGCCCTCCTTTACGTAGACTTCGGCCTTCTCCACCCTTTGCGGGTGATAGAGTCCCGTGAAGGGGTCCGGCAACACGAAGGGGTTGCCGGTACCGCGGATCGGCATCAGATCATAGATCCAGTTGGTACCAGCCACCGGGTTCCAGGGCTCGTTGAACATCTCACCGATGGCGATCCTGACCGTACCGCCGGGCTTAGGCTGGCCGGTTTCGGGATCCTTCCAATGGATGGAATAAGCCCACAGCCAAGAGCCGTATACCCCTCCAGCAAGGTCAACGGCCACACTCAGATCTTTGTGGAACGCGAAGAACGGGGTCTCGTTCGCCAACCAAACCCGCACCGAGTTTTCCATCGCGTAGTCCAAGGCCTTGCGCATAAGCTCCAACCGCTCTTCTACGGTGGTGAAGTCGTTGTAAGCGAGTTTCTTGAAGACCTCATCGGCCTCGGGCTTGACATAGTAGGCCTGCCAAAGCGGTGCCCCCAAGCCACGGTTGGTGTAGAAGAAATCGAAGTTGCCACCCTGATCGCGGGAGACCACAGTGGTGACCCAACCGCCGGTGTAGATGTGGAAACAGCCCTCCGCTGGATCGGTGAAGATCCAACACTTAGCGAGGTCCCGGGAGACACCATAGCGACGATCCACCGTGAACCCGAGCTCCTCCAGGAGGCCGGCCACGTAGTCGCCGATCTCCTTTCGCTCGTCCTCGGTGCGGATAAGGAAGATGATGGTAACCGGCTTACCCTTGTAATACCACTTCCCGTCCACGAGCTCGGCCCCGAGCTTCTCCATCTCCGCGAAGATGACCTCCTTAGCCTTCTGGGGATTGTGAGCGTACTTCGCCTCAAGCTCGCGGCACTTGTCAATCAGCCTCGCGTAATCCGGGAAGGAGGGGGTTAGGGGAAGATATCGCGGAACGGCGGTGCCTTTGTAGATCTCCTCCACGATGTATTCCCGATCGATGAGCCAGTTCATCGCCTCGCGGATCGCGGGAACGGCAAAGGGGTTCAGCATCCCGTTCTTGAACTCCTTTGGCATCACGGCCGGATCGGCAGGATAGGGGTTGAAGGTGAGCTCAGTATAAACCGCATAGGAGTTGGCGTAGCTGAGGTTCGGATCTTCGATAACTTTCTGGAGAAGATCGGCACGGGTCAGAGAATACGCGTAAAGATCCGCTTCGCCGGTTTTGAGCATCTCGATCGCTTTGTCAGCGCTGGGCTCGGAGAAGAAGATCACCTCGTCCACCCAGGCCCCCGTGCGGGCCAAACCGATAAAACTTAACGAAAGTGCTATTAACCAAACGATAGCTCTACGCCACATATTACACCTCCTTACGAGAGTTTATCAGCCGGAAAAGTTTCCCCCCTTGTATCACCTCCTTACGTAAATTTTTAGCGCGAGAAAGGCAACAAGTCAAGATCTGAACCAAGTTTCAAGGGCCTTAGCCGAACAAGGGAAGAACGTGTATCTCACGATCTTTATTTGCCTTTCCACAGCACGGGGCACAGAGATCGGCCTCCGGAACCGAGGCACGCCTGGCCTCCCAATGCCGATCATCCCTCTCCTCGGGCGTTCCCACTCCAAACAGAGGGCTCCGGAAATCCTATGGGAGGGAGCTTCCCGGGGAGAAAATCGGGGATGAGCCTCTGTGGAGGGGTCGCCGTCTCCCCCACGATGACCCTTGCCAGCCCAAAGAGGCCTAGGGTGGCCGAAAGAGCTAAACCGGAAGAAAGGTACTGGAGCCGACGGGACTTGAACCCGTGACCTCTGGCATGCCATGCCAGCGCTCTCCCAACTGAGCTACGGCCCCAACCGCAATGATATTTTCCGCTCCGGTTGGAGGACTGTCAAGCACGGGAGGGCCTGTCTTACTAATCGAGGGGCCGAGGGAAGAGAGCCCTGAGGATCCAAGGTAAAGGCAAAGGGAGGGTGAGGAACACCTGGAGTGTTGTAGGCCACCGCCTCCAAGAGGGCCCGCTTCTGGACCATAAGGGGCGAGGTCTCCTGGAGGAAGCCGCAAGCCAGCGGGGACCCCCTGTTCGAAACCAGCGC
>JAGGWU010000079.1 GCA_021163465.1 Candidatus Bipolaricaulota bacterium | reverse complement strand
GCCCCGGTCCTGGACCTCCGCCACCACCACCAGCCCCACCTCTCCCCTTTCGCGGGCCACGTCCTGGGTGGAGCCCACGCGGGAGAGGCGGAGGATCTTCCATCGTGATGGGTGATCGGTGATGGGTGACAGGCTAGTGGTGCCCTTACGGCCCTTCTCGTCCCGATCACCCATCACTCATCACCGTTTCACGCGTTTGAGGTAGATCTTGCCTGATTTGCCGTGGATTTTGGTCGAGAGCCTTTCCCGCTCGTCCCGGCGGCGGTCCCCCTCGTCGCCGGAGAACTCCACCGTGTACTCCGCCCCCGGGAGCTCCCCCTCCACCAGGGATACCGCCAGGACCTCCCCCTTTATGCGCTCGGGGAAGCGGCGGAAGATCTCGGCGATCTCCCCCTCGTAGCCGAGCTCGATCCTGTCGGTCACTTCGAAACCCGCCTCCTTGCGGGCGAGTTGGATCCGGTGGATCAGCTCCCGCAGATCGCCCTCCGCCCGGAGCTCATCGTCCAGGCGCACGTCCAAAGCCACGGCATCATCGCCTTCTTCAATAAGCACAAACCCCTCCGCCGTCTCCCACGAGACCTTGACGTCGGTGGGGAGGAGCTCGACGTCACGGCCCTCGACCCGCAGGCTGGCCTTCCCCTCCTTCTCGAGCACCTCCCGAAGGGCGGCGTGGTCGGCGGCGGAGAGGGCGGTGGCGACCTTCGGGGCCAGGGGTCCGAGCCGTGGGCCCAGGGAGGCGAAGTTGGGGGAGAGGACCGGCCGCCGCAGCTCATCTAAGTCCTCCACCAACGCGATTTCCTTCACGTTGAGCTCGACCTTCGCCAGCTCCCACAGCTCCCCGGGTATCGCCTCGTCGCCCGGCCGCATCCGCACCAGGAGCCGCCGCAGGGGCTGGCGGACCTTCACCTTGGCCCGGTTCCGCGCCGCCAGGCCCAGCTCCGCCACCGCCCGCACCCTGGCCATCCATCCCTCCAGCACCCGGTCCCTCTCCCCCGCCTCGGGCCACGGGGCAAGATGTACCGACTCCGGATCGGCATCCGTCCGCAGCGAACGCCACATCGCCTCGGCCAGGAAGGGGGTGAAGGGGGCGATGAGGGCCGCCAGGGTCTTCAGGGCCGTATAAAGGCTGTGGTAGCCGGAAAGCTTTCCGTCGGTCCACCCCCCGCCCCAGAACCGGGGCCGGGAGAGGCGGATGTACCAGTTGGAGAGATCGTCGACGTACCGCTCCAGGGCCCGGCAGGCCTCCACCACCTTGTAGGCGTCGAGATACCCGGTGACCTCCTCCACCGCCTGGGCGGTGCGGGAAAGCAACCAGCGATCGAGGAGCGGGCGTTCCTCGGGCACCGGCATCCCCGGATCGAACCCGTCGATCCCCGCGTATAAGGCGAAGAAGTCGTGACAGTTCACCACCGTCTCCAGGAAGCCCGCCCGGGCCTTCCGCACCCCCTCCAGGGAGATCCGCCGCACCGTCCAGGGGGCGGATTCCGCTGCGAGGTACCACCGAATTGCGTCGGCGCCGTACCGATCCGCCACGGGGAGGGGATCGATCGCGTTCCCCCGGGACTTGCTCATCTTCTGGCCCCGCTCGTCCAGGCCCAGGCCCGTAACCAGGACCCTCTTGTAGGGGGTCTTGCCGTGGAGGAGGACCCCGGTCACGATGAGGGTGTAGAACCACCCCCGGGTCTGGTCGAGCCCTTCACAGATGAAGTCCGCAGGATAATTCTCCCGGAAGAGCTCCCGGTTCTCGAAGGGATAGTGCCACTGGGCGGTGTGCATGGCCCCGGAGTCGAACCAGGTGTCCAGCACATGGGGCACCCGCTCCATCTCCCCCCCGCAGTCGCACCGGAGCTTCACCCGGTCGATGTAGGGGCGGTGGAGCTCCACCCTCCGGGCGAGCTCCGGATCCACGGCCCGCTCGGTGAGCTCGGCCCGGGAGCCGATGACCACCATCTCCCCACATCCTTTGCACTCCCACACGGGGAGGGGCGTCCCCCAGAACCGATCCCGGGAGAGGGCCCAGTCCCGCATGGAGTGCAAGAAGTCCCCGAAACGCCCCCTCCCCACGTGCTCTGGGTACCACTCCACCGTTTCGTTTTCGGCGATGATCTCCTCCTTCTTAGCGGTGGTGGCGATGAACCAAGAATCCAGGGCGTAGTAGAGGAGGGGCGTGTCGCAGCGCCAGCAGAAGGGGTACTCGTGCTCGATTGTCCCGGCGCGGAAGAGCCGCCCCCGCTTCCGTAGGTCTTCCAGGATCAGGGGGTCGGCCTCCTTCACGAAGAGGCCCCGGGCCAGGGGGAAGGCGTCGGTGAACTTCCCCGAAAGATCCACCGGCTGCACGAAGGGGAGGTTCTCCTCCTTCCCCAACTGATAGTCCTCCTCGCCGAAGGCGGGGGCGATGTGCACCACCCCGGTCCCTTCTTCCATGGACACGAACTCCGCCCCCACAATACGGTAGGCGTTCTCTTGCTCGGCCACCAGGGGGTAGAGGGGCTCGTACTCCTTGCCCAGAAGCTCCTCCCCGCGGAACTCCCGCAGGACCTCCGCCTCCTCGCCCAGCACCTCCTGAAGCCGAGGCACGGCCAGGATCAGCCGCTCGCCGCGGAAGCGGACCTCCGCGTACACCGCCGCCGGGTCGATGGCCAGGGCCACGTTGGAGGGGAGGGTCCAAGGGGTGGTGGTCCAGACGAGGACCTTCACCTCCGGGTCCTCCACCAGGGGCATGAGGACGAAGACGGAGGGATCCGCGGTGGTGCGGTAGCCCTGGGCCACCTCGTGGGAGGAGAGGGGGGTGCCGCAGCGGGGGCAGTAGGGGAGGACCTTGTGGCCGCGGTAAAGGAGCCCCTGTTCGTGGATCCGCTTTATCGCCCACCAGAGGGTCTCGATGTAGTCGTCCGTCATGGTGACATAGGGGTGCTCCAGATCGATCCAGAACCCCATCCGGCGGATCATCTCCTCCCACTTGCCGATGTAGAACCGCACCGACTCCTTACATTTCTCCACGAACTTCTCCACCCCGTAGGAGAGGATCTCCGGCTTGCTTTTTATCCCCAGCTCCTTCTCCACCTCGATCTCCACCGGGAGCCCGTGGCAATCCCATCCCGCCTTCCGGGGGACGTAATAGCCCCGCATGGTCTTGTAGCGGGGGAAGAGGTCCTTGTATAGGCGGGCGAGAAGATGGGCGAAGTGGGGGGTGCCGTTGGCGGTGGGCGGGCCCTCGTAGAAGACGAACTTGGGCTTGTCCCCGGTATTTTCCAGGGACCTCTCGAAGATCCGGTTTTCTTCCCAGAACCGGAGGACCTCCCTCTCCCTCTTCGCCGGGTCCTTCTCTATTTTGCGCGGCTGAAAGGCCATTCCTTTCCTCCTTTTCCCGAAAGAAACGGAAAAAACGGTCGCTGCGGACGAGCCCGAGGTCTCTTAGCGGCTTCCCTGCCCCTAGAGGGGCAGGATAATGAGGGGACCGCGTATGGGCCAAAACATTCGGGACCTCCGCGGGCGATTATAGGAAAAGGAAAAGCGGGGGACAATCCCCCGCTTTTCCTTCGATGGGAGATTCCCTGAGCCGCTCCATGTCCAGCCGTGGCTTGCCCGCATGAACCCGGGGACGTAGGGGCCAGGAAGTCCCCTGGACCCACACCGGGGCCAAGGGCGGCGGGGGTTTCCGGCCCACCCCGTGGAGGGTATCTTCAAAGGAGATGGACTCGCTCGGAAAGGGGAAGCTCGCCGGGACGCTGCTTTTCGTCCTCCCCCTCGCTTTCCTCGCCCTCGTCTTTTTCCTCCCGCTGTGGGAGGTGCTCGGGCTCGGACTCCGGGAAGGGGGGCATTTTACCCTGGCCCGGTTTCGGGAGCTCCTTTCCGATCCCTACGTGCGATACCTCCTCCGCTTCACCACGGAACAGGCCCTGATTTCTTCCGCCCTGAGCTTTGCCCTGGGCTTCCCCTTGGGATGGCTCTTGGCCCGGTATCGGTTCCGGGGACGGGAGATCCTCCGGGCCGCCACCTTGGTCCCCTTCGTCCTTCCCCCCATCACGGTGGCGTTGGGGTTCGTGCTCTTCTTCGGGCACTCCGGCTACCTCAACCGGGCCCTGATGGGGGCCTTCGGCTTTGAGTCGCCCCCGGTGAGGATCCTTTACTCCCTTTGGGGTATAGTCCTCGCCCACGCTTTCTACAACGCGCCGGTATTCGCCCGGTTCGTGGCCGCCGCCTGGGAGGGATTGGACCCCGAGCCCCTGGAGGCCGCCCGGACCCTGGGGGCGTCCCCGTTCTGGGCCTTCCTCACCGTGACCCTCCCGGGGCTCCTCCCCGCCATTGCCTCGGCCTTCTCCCTGGTGTTCATCTTTTGCTTCCTCTCTTTCGCCATCCCCCTTACCCTCGGGGGCGCCCGCTACGCCACCCTGGAGGTGGGGGTGTATCTATTCGCGCGGGTGTACAACCGTGTTCCCCGGGCCGCGGCATTGGCGCTCCTTGAGCTCCTCATCTCCCTGGCCTTCGCCTACCTCTACATCCGGGGTGGGGGGCTCTTCTCCGGGAGCAGAGAAGGGAGTGGACGTACCCTCCCCAGGACCGCGCTCTTCTCGCGGCGGGCCCATATCCTGTGGGGGATTTATCTTTTTTGCGCGGCGGTCCTTTTCCTTGGGCCGATGCTCTCGGTGGTGGCGGACTCCTTCTTGCGTGCCGGCCCCACCCTCCGGTGGTACCGGCTCGTCTTCTCCCCCGCCCACAACCCGTACATCGGCGCCTCCCCCTTGAGGGCCATAGGGGTGGGGGTATCGGTAGCGGTAATGGCGGCCAGCGGGGCCCTGGTATTGGGCACGGCCATCGCGTGGGGGCTGCGGACCGTGGGGCGGTTCCCCTTCTCCCGGGTCCTGGAAGCGGTGTTGCTTGCGCCCTTGGCCGTATCCTCGGTGGTGTTGGGCCTCGCCTTGCTTTTGGCGTTCCGGCGTCCCCCCCTATCCCCATTGGCCGGAACGCCGTGGGGGATCGCCCTGGCGCACCTCCTCCTTACCTATCCGTTCGTGGTGCGGTTGGTCAAGCCCATGTGGGACGCGTTGGACCCGGAGCTCCGCGAGGCGGCCCGCACGTTGGGGGCCGATCCCCTGCGGGCCTTCCTCACCGTGGAGCTTCCCCTGCTTTCCCGGCCCCTCACCGCGGCGTGGGCGTTCGCCTTCGCCCTCTCTTTGGGGGAGATGACGGCGGTGGCGATGTTGTCCCGCCCGGGCCTCACCACCATCCCGTTCGCCATCTATCAGCTCATTGGGGGACGGCAGTTCGGGGCGGCCTCGGCCATGGCCACCATTTTGATCGTCGTCACCGGGTCCGTTGTATTCCTCTGGGAACGCCTCGCCTCCCGGGTCCACCTACGTTAGAAGGGATGCCTCGCCGGCTTCCAATGGTCCGGGATCAACCAAAAAGTGCCTCGCCCTGAAGACGGAGAGTAGTGTCCCGGGAAGCGTGTCTCGCCTTGGGCACGGTGGCCTTCAGGCCACCATGCGGAACGAAAATCGCGAGCAGATCCTGGAAGGGTTCTTTGCGGAGCCCAAGGGCAAACTCGTGCAGCCCGGGCCCGCTTGGCCTCCGGATAGCGGTTCGGCTCCTCCCCATCTCGAGGAAGGCCCCGTCTGTAGGCCTTTACCGGGTATCGGGGGCAATCCCCTGTGAATACCGCAAGCGGTACCAGAGGATGGCCAGGTATTCCCTAAGGGCGTGGGCGGAGTGCCAGAGGTTTATGGCGCGGGGGATGAAGTCATATGTGATATAAGCCCGCAAGGTCCGCTGGCCACAGGGGGCGGGGATGGGGGTAGTGCCCAGCTTTCGGAAGATCTCCACCGCCCGGGGCATGTGGAAGGCGGAGGTGACGAGCACGAAAGGACGTCTCCCCAGGATATCCCGCACCGCCAGGGCGTTCTCGTAGGTATTCCGGGACGTGGATTCCCAAGAGATGGCCTCTTCCGGTACCCCTAGGGCCATCGCTGCGGCGGCCATAAGGGGGGATTCCGCTCCCCGGCCGGGGATCCCGGCTCCCCCGACGAAGATCAGGGGCACGCCCTTCCCCAACATCCGCCACACCCGAATCCCCTCGATCAGGCGTTCCAGGGAGGACTCGGAGAGGTCGCTCGTCACCGGGCGTCCGGGGCTCGCCGCCTCCCCTCCCGTGAGCACCACCACCGCCGCCACCTCTCGGGAGGGCGGCATGATCAGCGCCGGGTGAGCATCTTCCAAAGGGCGAAGGAGAAGGTCCGCGCCGGGGGTGATCCCCAGGAAATAAAGCCAGAGGAAAAGTACCGAAAGGAGACCGCCCAAAAGCCGTTTCCTCACCCAAAATGCCCATACCGCGGCGATAAGGAGGCCGAGGAGGGCCAAGGCCAGCGGGTCGGACAGCCCGTCGAAGAACTCGCTCACCGTTCGGCCTCCGGCACCTTCACCCCTTTGGGGGAGGGGACCCGGAGGAAGATCCAGGAGAGCTTCGCCCCTGCGGCCACGATGGCCAGGGCGAACCCCACCCCTACGGTATCGGCCAAGTACCCCACCAATGGGGCCAGACCCGCCTGGATCAAGGTTTTGAGCTGCGATTCCACCGAGAGCCCCGACGCCATCATCCGCCGGGGGATTACATCGGAAAGGTATCCCACCATCATCGGGCGCCTAAGGTTCTGCAAAAGGTATAGCCCCACGAAGCAGGCGATGGCAAGCCCGTACACCCCGAACCGGGTCCCGAGCCCTGCCAGAAGCAGAAGTCCCATCCCCAAAAGGTACGTGATGTTCACCGCCGCGGGAAGGGACCGCATCCGTTCCTGGATCCTCCCCGCGTTTTGGGAGGCGAAGGAGGTCCCCAGGTGTAGGAAGAAGTAGATGATCCCCACCACAATCCCTGTGCGTTTGTCCGCGGAAAGGGAAAGGAGGAGGGGCAAGGCCAGGGCTTGGGACTTGAGGATCGGCTGGAGGTAGTCCTTGGTGGCCTTGAACACCCCGTCGAAGGCGGCGGAGTGGAGAAGCCCTTTCAGGGTGTGGGCGTCGCGGAACATGGAGAGGAAGCCCCGCCCGGTGATGCGGACGCGTTCCGCGAACTTCTCCCGCCAGGCCCCGGTCACCCGGACGATCTCCCCATCGAGCTCCTTGGGATAGGTGAGGAAGAGGAAAAGGCCCAACACATACGGCACCACCGAGGCAATGAAGACGATCCGGTAGGAACCGGAGTAGAAGACGAGCCCGGCGGCAATGAGCGCCGCCAGGGCCGAGCCCAATTGTGACCCGGCCCGAGTATGGCCGTAGTAGTGGACCTTCAGGTGCTCTATCCCTTTTAGACGGAGATATTCGAGGATCATCGCCTTGTGGGTGCCGGAGCGGAAGGTCTCCCCGAAGGCAAAAAGCACCATGGCCAGGGCATAGGTCCAGAACCCGGGAGCGGTGTAGAAGATGAGGAAGGAGAGGATATAGCTGGAAAAGGAGGCGAGCATCGCCTTGCGTCTCCCGAAGGCGTCGGCAACCACTCCGGTGGGGACCTCCAGGAGGTTGGTGGCGACCTCGCGGATGGAAAAAAGCGCCCCGATCTCCAGGAACGAAAGCCCCATCTCCCGGAAAAAGAGCACAACAAAAGGATCGAAGAACCGGAGGTTCTTCAGGAACCCGTACAGGCGGAACTTGTAATACATCCGGTCCTTGGGAATCCGCACCCTCGACATTGCATCGTAATGATCCGCAAGGGGGGAACGGCTGCAACACCGGTGGGGTTGCGAAGCGGTCGGGGTCTACGCGTAAAGGGGTGCGGCGAGGAGAAAAAAAACAGATTCGAAAGGCCGGGACCGGAAGCTCCAGACGAACATGTTCACCGCGCTTGGGGCCCGTCCGCCAGCGCCGCCGCCTCAGTATCTCAGCCGAACCTCGACCGCAGGTAACGTCCTCCGGGGGTCTCCTCCACTATCCCTGCCAGGGAAAGCTCCAGGAGGACTCGGGCCACGGTGGCATATGGGAGCCCGGTCCGCTCCGCCACCTCCTCGGCGCTCAACGGCTCCCCTCCCAGGACCTCGTACACTGCCCTCGCCTCTCCGGAGAGCTTGGGTTCCTCCTCAGCTTCCCGCTCGCTACCTATCCGCAGGCCTGGGAACCTCAACTCAGCAAGAATATCCTCAACCCCCATCACCAGCTTCGCTCCGTCTTGGATGAGGCGGTTGGCTCCCCGGGAGACTTCCGAAGTGATGGGCCCGGGCACGGCGAAGACCTCTTTCCCCTGCTCCAGGGCGAAATCGGCGGTGATCAGGGCTCCAGAGCGCTCCGGGGCCTCCACGATTACCACCCCCAAGGACAGCGCGGCGATGATCCGGTTCCTTTTGGGGAAGGTCCACTTGGAGCCCGGGGTCTCCCAGGGATATTCGGAAAGGACCGCGCCCCGGGAGGCAATTTCCTCCATAAAAGAACGGGCCCCGGCGGGATAGGGATTTCCTAGCCCCGTCCCCAGGACGGCGACCGTCCGGCCCGCATCCAGAGCCCCGCGGTGGGCCGCGGTGTCGATCCCCGGGGCCATCCCCGAGACCACCGTAACCCCACGGGACGCTAGCTCCGCGGCCAGCTTCCGCGCCACCAGCCTCCCGTAGCTCGTGGCCCGCCGGGTTCCCACGATGGCAATGCCCCGTGCGTCCTCGGGACATAGCTCCCCCAACACGTAGAGGGCGAGCGGGGGGTCGGGAAGGTCCCGGAGGACTTCGGGGTACCCCTCGTCCTCGAGGGTGAGGATCGTCGCGCCGGCCCCCTCGGCCAGGGAAACCTCCCTCACGGGGTCGATCCCGCCGATCTCCTCCACCAGCCTCCTCGCCGCACCCTCCCCGATGACCGCGGCGAGCTCCGCCTCCGAGGCGGTGCATATCGTTACAGGATCCCCGAAGGCCTCGAGGAGGGCCCGCCTCCTTTTAGGAGTCAGGGAGGCTGCAGCGTTCAGCACGATCCAAGCGTGCTTCCTTTCCACGGAAACGATTCTAGGTGCTCCGTCCTTGGTCCCCAACCCCGCTCCAGGTATGATGGGAAAAGCAAGGAGGAAATCATGAAAGTATCCTTGACATTGGCGGTTCTTGTTTTCGGGCTCTCTTTTCCCCTTTCGGCCGACGCCCTCAGGGTCCTCACGGCCCCGGAAGGAACAGGATACCACTACCATGTGGTGGCCTTCCTGCCCGATGACACCCTGGTGGTAGCTCGGGGAAGGACGGTGGAGCTCTGGCCCTACCCGTGGGAGGCCCCGGCCCGGGTCCTCGAAGGCCACGGGGGGAAGGTCTCCGCCGCCGCGGTCTCCCCGGACGGACGCTATTTGGCCACCGCGGACAGCGGCTCCCTCATCATCGTCTGGGATACCCGGGCTTGGACGGAGCTTTACCGCTTCGATTCCCATTCCTTCACCGTGTGGACCTTGGATTTCTCGCCGGATAGTACCCTCCTTGCGTCCGGGGCGTTCGATAAGACCGTTCGCGTGTGGGACCTATCCCTGGGCCTCGAGGTGCTTCTCCTCGAGGGGCATCGGAACTGGATCCGCTCGGTGGACTTCTCCCCCGACGGAAAACGCCTTGTCTCCAGTTCCTGCGACGGCACGGTGAGGATATGGGATGTCAGGGAGGGGAAGCTCCTTTCCACCATCAAGGCCGGGGTGGACGGGATTTACAACGTCCTCTTCTCCCGGGACGGGAAGACCCTCGTTTGGGGGAATTACGAGGGGGACATCAAGTTCTACGACGCCGCGACCCTAGAGGAGCTCAGGGTAATCCCCAATCCCCAGAAGCCCATCTACGGCCTCGCCCTCTCCCCCGATGGCTCGCTGCTTGCCTCGGCGGGGTTCGACCGGACGGTGCGGGTGTGGGAGTTTAAGTCCGGAAGGCTGGTGGCCGAGTTCGCAGGCCACACCTCCCACGTGTGGGGCTTGGCCTTCTCCCCGGACGGGAAGTATCTCGCCTCCGCGGCCAAGGATGGAACGGTCAGGATTTGGGAACTCCCTTGAGGGGTTAGCAGCGGAGATCGTCGGCTGCAGGAAGTGCCCCCGGCTTGTGGAGTACCGGGAGGAGGTGGCCCGCAGGAAGCGCCGGGCCTTCCGGGACCAGGAGTACTGGGGGCGGCCGGTCCCGGGGTACGGAGATCCTGAGGCGCGCCTGGTCATCGTGGGCCTCGCCCCGGCGGCCCACGGCGCCAACCGCACCGGACGGATGTTCACCGGCGATGGTCCCCGGGGCGCGGGAGATACCCTGATGCGGGCCCTCCACCGCCTGGGACTCGCCAATATTCCCTTTTCCCGGGATCGGGACGACGGACTGTCCTTGCGTGGCGTCTTCCTCACCGCGGTGGTGCGGTGCGCCCCGCCGGGAAACCGCCCGACTTACACGGAGATCTCCAACTGTCTTCCTTACCTTGTGCGGGAGCTCCGGCTCCTGAGAGGGGCCCGGGCGATCCTCGCGTTGGGCCGGGTGGCCTTCGAGGGGTGTTTGCGGGCCCTGGGGGAATTGGGCGTGGAGGTACCCAAGCCCAAACCGACGTTCGCCCACGGTGCGTGTTTCCGGCTCGGTCCCTACTGGCTTGTGGCTTCATACCATCCCTCCCGGCAGAACACCCAGACGGGGCGCTTGAGCGAGGAGGCGTTCCTCGAGGCCGTGGCCGCGGCCAAAGGGCTGGCCGGCCTCTAGAACGGGACCCTCACCTCGAAACCCACGCCCCGAAGCCCGAAAGGGAAGGCCATGGTCGCCCGAAGGTAACCCTCCATCCCCTCATCCACGAAACCGAATGTAAGGGACGTGGGGGATGGGCCTTGGGGCGTGGCCGCCGTGTTCAGGCTGAACCGGGCCGGATCGGGGGCAAGAGAGAGGGAAAGCCCCACCCGCCGGAACCCTTCCGGGCCGAAAGTGACCTGGACGGTGGCCCGAAGCGGGGGTTCCTGGTACCCGAGCTCCACGCTGGAGTAACTCCATCCCCCGAGGAAGTGGTTCCTCGAGGTGATCCAGAAGGGTTGTAATTGATATCCGAACGCGATGTCCCTACGTCCGAGGTGAGGGGGGAAGGGGTAGAGGTTTATCCCCAGCGATGCCTCCATCCAGAGGTCTTCCCACGAGGCGTACCCGGAGGCCGAGCCGATGAGGGAAGCGGAAGGCGTGCCCATGGGGTCCCGGATGTAGAGGTCCAGTTGGGCGCTGGCCCGGGCTTCCCCCGCGTCGAGGACCCAAGGGTCGGGCAGGAAGCGGAGGTCCTGACGGAGGAAGGCGAGGCCATGGGGGGAAACGCCGACCTGGGAAGAAAGGCGAAACGGGTCCCATCCCATCCTTCCTCGTAAGGTCAGGTTCCAGTCGAGCCCCGGAAGGGGAAGGGAGAGGTTAGCCCCGAGCGTGAAGGGATCCAGGGAGAAATCCACGTTGAGGATAGCGGCGACGCTGAGTCCTGTGGCTCCCCGACCATCGGCCCGGAACCCGGCGGTGCCCGAGATCTCGCCGAACCCCAACGAGTAAGCGAGGAGCAGGATAGCGCCCACAGAGATCGAACGCATGGCGGGGAAGTATAAGGTGCAAAGGAGGGAATGGGAAGCTAAAATGAAGTTTACCAAACAATCTATAGTGCTCTAAAGGAGGCCGGGATGGGGTTGTGGAAACGGGTGAGTACGCTCCTTTTTGAACAGCCCCCTACCTTCCTTTTTGTGGAGCACGGGAAGAAGGTGTGTCGTGCCAGCGAGTATCTCCTGGAGGTGATGGAGGCCTTCGTCAAAGGGGAGGACATCTCTTCCCTCAAGGCCGAGGTGGATCGCTGGGAACACGAGGCCGACCAGATAAAGCACCAGATCAGGAAAAAACTTCCCAGAAGCGACCTCTTCCTCCCCATGGCCCGGGGCGACCTCATGGACCTCCTCTGGCAGCAGGACGAGATCGCCGACAAGGCCCAGGACGCGGTGCACCTCCTCTCCCTCCTCCCCCTCTCCCTTCCCCAGGACCTCCGGGCGCTCTGGGACCGTATCACCGCCGGCCTGCGGGGAGGTCAGCGGGCCTATTGTGAGCTCGTGGAGCACCTGGAACGGCACCTAAAGGGGGAGCGCCAGCTGGCCGGAAGGATGCGGGAGCTCTTGGCGGAGATCGGGGAAGAAGAGCACGGGGTCTCCACCGCCGAGGACCGGTTCGTGGAAGCCATCTATCGGCAACGGGACCTGGATGCCTTCACCAAGATGCACTTGGTGGAGGTAGCCCGCACCGTGGGCCAGGTAGCGGGCCATATGGAGAACGCCGCGGGAAGGATCTGTCTCCTGTTTTTGGGGTAGCTTGAGCCCGCGGGACACAGGCGGATATAATCCCCATCCGGATCCGTTTCCCAACGCAAGGAGGCAAGATGCAGAAGACTTACATGGCCAAAAAAGAAGATGCTGGTATCACCTTCACCCGCGAGTGGTACGTGGTCGATGCCACCGACCAGCCCCTGGGACGACTCGCCTCGAAGATCGCCCTCATCCTCCAGGGCAAGCACAAGCCCACCTATACCCCGCACTTCGATGTGGGCGACTACGTGATCGTGGTGAACGCCGAGAAGGTGAAGCTCACGGGCAAGAAATGGGAGCAGAAGCTCTACCGACACCACACGGGATATGTGGGGCATCTGGTGGAGATCCCGTATGAGGAGCTGGTGAAGAAACATCCCGACTGGCCGATTCGGCTGGCGGTAAAGAGGATGCTCCCCAAGAACAACCTGGGCCGGCGGATGCTCCGCAAGCTCAAGATCTACGCGGGCCCGGATCATCCCCACAAGGCCCAGAAGCCAAAGCCCCTCACCCTTTGACCCTTCTCCCCGAGCCACGGGGCCCCCGTGGGGAGGACACCCGTCACAGACCCCTATGACAAATTGAGGTGACCCACGGGGCAGCCTTCCTACCGGTCCAGATGGCTTGGGAGGTACGCTCCCTCCAGCCATGCGGATCAGCAGGAAGGCCTTGGTGGGATTGCTCGTCTTGATTTTCGGGGTCACGGCTTCCGCCGAGCGCATGGCCGTTTTGGTTCAATGTGCCATTGAGATCCCGCCCCAGGCGATCCGGCAACTCAAGATCTACACCGCCCAGCGGGCCGCGGCCTACAGCGGCCTCGCCGTGGTCCCCGACCACGAGGTCCGCCGGGCGGAGGCCCGGGTGGGGGTCTTCCTGGGCACCTATGTTCCCGAGGACGGGGTGCGGAAGATCCTCCGGGCGGTGGGGGCGGATTATCTCCTGGTGGTCCGGGTCATAGGCTGGGAGGACAAGTGGGAGCTCCGGGCGGAACGGGCCCTGCTTGCCTCCGGGGTGGGGCTTTTGGACCCTACCTTGGGAAACCTCCTTGGCCCGTTGGGCCTGCTTTCGGCCTTGGACCGGAGGGCCGAGGTGACCCTTCTTATCCGCCTTTACAACCAGGAAGGGCTCATCCATGCCAACGTGATCTCGGTGGACGATGGTCCATTCTTTCTCTCGTGGATCTTTTCCGACCCCATGCGGGCGGCCCGGAAGGCGGTGGACATGGCCCTAAAGGATGTGCTCCAAATGCTCTGACGGGTGAGGTAATCGCCATCACTGACCGGGTGGTGGCGGTGTAGTTAGACTGGAGATCGGCGGCAACAACCGGAAGGAGGGTGATATGCGGAGGAAGATCAGCCTGTTGCTACTGGCGATCCTGGCCCCGAACTTGCTTTGGGCCCAGGGGTACTTCGAGGTGACCCAGGGGGGGCTCACGAGGAGCGTCCAGCCCCTGGTGGGAACCCAGGACGCCGCCGCCTTTTACGCTTACCAGGGGTTTTTTGAGTTCAGCTCCACCAACCCCTTGGCGGCGGATGAGACCATGGTCCTCTTCCTTTATCGGGATCCCGCGGGCGAGCTTTATCTCTTCCTGATTTACGACGCAACCACAAGCACCACCGGGGGCTCGGCGGAGCTATCGATCCAGGGGATCCCCGCCGTAGCCGAGGTCTTGGTGCAGGACGATCCCGCGGACGTGGACCAGAACGATACCTATGACGTGGCCACGGGGAGGTTCACCTGGGTGTGGGGCCCGGGGCGCACCGATGGGATGGTCCTGGGGCCGCTGGGGCCGGAGTTCCGGCTCGAAATCACCCCCGTCGCCCTCACGGGGATAACGTCGGTGGCCTTCCTGAGTGGAGATATCGCGGCCCCTGAGAGGATCGAGCTCAACACCGTGGACACCATCACCGTGGTGGGGTCCCCCAACCAGCGGCCCGTGGCGAGCTTCATCGTTTCCCCGGCCGAGCCCAGGATCCGTCAAGAGGTCAAGTTCGATGCCTCGGACAGCCACGATCCCGACGGGAGGATCGTGGAGTACCGCTGGGACTTCGACGGGGACGGGACGGTGGACCTCACCACGACGGAGCCCGAAGCCGGACACGTATATGAGGAAAGCGGGACCTACAACCCCGTGCTCACCGTGGTGGACGATGCCGGTGCCGCGGCGAGCTATACCGGCACCATATACGTCTCGCCGGTGACCCTGGTTGCCACGAGGTCCATCTCCGCCATGACCGTCCTGCCCGGCTATACCTTCCGGGTCACGGTCCGGATCCATGCGGATCAGGACATGGTCGGGGTGGGGTTGGACGAGGACCTCCCCGTGGGCTGGGAGGTCACCCCGGTGGAGAACGGCGGGGCGATCTTCAAGCGGGCCACCACCCAGTGGGTATTCATGGACATGCTGCGGGCCGGGACGGAACGCGTGATCACCTACGACGTCAAGGTCCCGGATGCCGATGTCCTCAAGGCGATCCGCCTGCCCCAGCGCTTCTGCATCCAGGGGACGGTCCAGGCCAAGGTCCCGGAGGTGGAGGCGCCGGTGGGGGGCGAATCCTGTGTAATGGTCAACGACTGCCTCCCCGTGCTCGAGGCCATCGCCCACCTGGTCCCCGCCCAGGCCCCCGGCCAGGCGGACAAGATTGACCTGCGCCTTCCCGAGACCATTACCGAGCAGCAGCTCCGACGGGCGGCCGAGCTTTGGGCCATGGATCAGCCGGTGGTGGACACCTGCGGGGAGACCGTCGACCAGGCGACGCTCAAGCTCATCACCGCATATGCGGTGAGCTGTACCCCGATCGATAGGCCCCTCCCCGAGATGCCCAAAGCCAACGTCACCGTGACCCGCACCATCTTGGCCCCCATCCCCTGCCAGGGCGTGGTACTGGGGTTCTACGACTCCGCCGGCAATCCCATCGGGAACACCTTCACCGTGAAGGTGGAGGTAACCACCGATGCCGATGTGATCGCGGTGGGGATCGATGAAGACCTCCCCATCGGGTGGAAGGTCACCCCGCTGGATAACGGCGGCTTCGTGTACAAGCCGTCGAAGATCCAGTGGACGTATCTTGGGCTTTTGCAGGCCGGGGAGACCCGGACCATCGTCTACGAGGTGGAGGTACCTCCCACCTTGCCCGTGGAGCCCCCGCCTCCGGACGGCTGCGGCATCTATCATGCCGAGCACATCGCCGGGGTGGCCGACACGGGGCTTCCCTGCATCGAGGATATCCCCATCGGCGGGGACAACCGGGTGGAGCTCACCAAGTGCCTGAACGTGATCGTGGCCATCTCCCGTTGGGACGTGGAGAGGGACACCGTGGACCTCTCGCTTTCCGACCTCATCACCCTGCCCCAGGTCCAGCGGGCCGTGGCCTTCTGGCTCGAGGAAGAGGAGGTCCCCTACACATGCGGGGCCAAGATCGACTTCGAGACCTTGAAGGAGATCATCGCTCGGTGGCTCACCGATACCCCGATCTGCGAGCCATTGCCCCCTGTAGCCCCGGGAGAGTGCCAGGGTCGCTAGGGGAGGTGAGCACGGGCTGGTCTTCCGTACCGACGGGGCGGGCCTCTCCGCCCCGTCGGTTTTGAAACCACAAGAGGGAGGTGTACCGCCATGCGAACGGGCGTGATCCTTTTGGGTTTATCGGTCTTGGGGGCGATATCGGTGTGCGGGGGAGCCGCGACGCTGCAGGCTTCCACCTTCACCCCCGATCCCGGTGAGACGATCCAGCTCTGGGTCTCAGGGGCCCCGGTGGGAGCGGAATTCCTCTGGGACCTGAACGGCGACGGCGCGGCCGATCGCGTTACCCAAGCCCCTAGGTTGCAATGGGCCGTGCCCCAGGGAGTCCATAGGGTAGGGGTGGGGGTGAGGCACCAGGGGAAGGTCATCGCAGCGATAGAGGCGCTGATCGTAGCCGATCCCTATATCGCCTGCTGGCAGACCATCTCTATCTCGGGAAACACCTGGGAGGTAGAGGTGACCTTCCGGGCGAAAACGGACCTGAGCGCCCCGGGCCTGGAGATCGAGGTCCCGGCGGGATGGGGTGTGGAGGTCCTGGACCCGGGCAACCTCACCTACAAGATCGAAGGGGGCATATACGGCTTCTGGTACCAACGGCTTCACCCGGGAGATGAACTCGGGTTTCGGTACCGGCTTTATCCCGTTTCCCCCGGGCTTTCTTTCGTGTTTTCCGGCAAGGCCAGCGGGATCGTTGCCGGACGGTACTACGCCGTGCCCATCGCCGGTGTGGTTAGCCCTTAGGGAAGGGGGCGCGCCTGGGCCCAAAGCGCCTCGAAAAAATCGACGAGAATCGAGCCCAGGGCGGGGGTCCCCAGGAGGGCCACCCCCGCCTCTACGTTTTTGATCAGCGAGTAGTACGCCCAATTGGCCGACGAAACCAACAGATCCTCCCCATCCACCACCAAAAACTTGGCGTGTAGGGTCGAACCGGGGGGATCGAAGCGCGCCTCCACCCCGTGCAGGAGAAGATAGGTGGCCACCTCCCGGGCGTCGGAGGCGAAGGCGGGTTCCATCCAACTCTCTCCCCCTTCCAGGAGCACCCGGACCCGCACGCCACGGGCGGCTGCGGAGATCAACGCATCGGTAAGCCGGTTGACGGGGCTGTCCCAGGGATACCGACGCAACATGTACAGGCAGAGGTCGATCTCTTTCCGGGCCTCCTCCAGAAGTCGGGCCGCCACCTCCAGATGCAACGCCTCGCCCTCCGGGAACTCGGGAAGCGGGATGAGCGCCGGGGCCTCGGCCTCGCCGAGCCGGGGTTCTACACGGTATCTCCCTTCCCAAAGGAATCCGAAAAACCTCCGGAAGGTCTGCGCTGCGGTGGGGGAACGCACCGCGAGATCCACCTGGACGCTTTCGAAGAGCCCGTTGTAGGTCCAAGGGGTTGAGCCCAACACCACCTCGGTGCGGTCGAAGACCAAAAGCTTCGCATGGAGCGTGCTCTCGGGGTCGTCCCAGCGGACCTCGATCCCGTTTTTCTCAAGGTACGCAAATGCCGCTTCCTCTTCGGGAGGGATTTCGTCCCTCCGTTCCAAAAGGACCTTCACCTGGACCCCGCGCCCCGCGGCTTCCGCCAGGGCGTCCAGGAGGGCGTTGACCTTGCTCGGCCGGGCATAGCGACGACAGTCGGACAACATGATCAGGATCTCTTCTTCGGCGTTCTCGATGGCCCCCAAGACCCACTCGAAATACCGGGGGACCTGGGGGATGCTGAGGATAGGGGTCACCGACACCGGTTCCCCCAGGGCGATGAGGCCGAGGAAGAGAAAGAAGATAGCAGGGCTTCTCATCTGCCGGTATGATTTTGTGGCTAAGGAGGTTTTATGGCAAGGGAATTGAAGCCCGAGGAATTAAGAAGGACCTGTGATCCATCGCGATTCTCCTTCACGACCACAGAGGAGCTCGAGCCCCTCAACGAGATCGTGGGCCAGAAGCGGGCCCTGGAGGCCCTGGAAGTGGGGCTCAACATAAAGGACCCCCTGAACCGCTACAACGTTTACGTCTCCGGGGAGCCCGGCTTGGGGAAGACCTCCACCGTGATCCGGTATCTTAAGGAGCTCTCCGCCTCTCAGGAGGCGCCGCCGGACATCGTGTACGTGTACAACTTCCAGGAACCGCATCATCCCCGGTACCTCCTCCTTCCCCCGGGAAAGGGCCGGGAGTTCCAGCGCGATATGGAGAGGTGCGTGGAGTTCGTGAAGCGGGAACTCCCCAAGGTCCTGGAGTCCGAGGAGTTCAAGGCCCGGGCCAAAGTGGAACGGGAGCGTTTCTCCCGGATGCGGGAGGAAGCATTCGAGGAGCTCGAGGCGCGGGCCAAAGGGCTCGGGTTTGCCATCCAGCGCACTCCTTTAGGGATAAACACCATTCCCCTAAAACCCGACGGCAGTCCCTACTCCCAAGAGGAGTACGAGAACCTCCCCGAGGAGGAGAAAGAGGCGATCCTCAAGCGCCAGGAGGAGCTTCAGGAGGCGATCCGGGAACTGTTCAAGAGATTGGGTTCTCTGGAGGAGGAATGGCAAAAGGCCCGCAGGGAGCTCACCAAGAAGGCGGCGGAGTTCCTCATAGGTCCCCGCTTCGCCCAGCTCAAGGCCAAATACGCCGGAAACGAGCGGGTCCTGGAGTACCTGGAGGAGGTCCAGCGGGATATCCTGGAGAACGTGGAATCCTTGCAGGCGGCGAACAAACAACCTCCCATCCCCCTTCCCCAGCAACAGGATCAATACCAGAAGTACCGTGTAAATGTGATCGTGGACCACTCCCGCACCCAGGGTGCCCCGGTGGTGGTGGAGGAGAACGCCACCTACACCAACCTCTTCGGCACCATCGAGCGGCGGGTCCAGTTCGGGATCATGACCACCGACTTCACCCAGATCCGGGCCGGGGCCCTGCACCGGGCCAACGGGGGGTATCTGGTGCTCTCGGCCCTGAACCTCCTGCGCAGCCCCTTGAGCTGGGAAGCGCTGAAGATCGCCCTGCGCACGGGCAAGATTCGCATCGAGGACCCCGCCCAGATGCTGGGGATCGCCCCCACCGAGGGACTGCGCCCCGAGCCGGTGCCGTTGGATCTCAAGGTGATCCTGATCGGCCCCCCTTGGCTCTATTATCTCTTGCGCTTCCAAGACGAGGACTTCCGGAAGCTCTTCACCATCCGCTCCGACTTCGATACCGAGATGCCCTGGGACGGGGAGGCCGAGGAGGCCATCGCCCGGTTCGTGCGCGCCCGCACTGAGGAAGACAAGGGGATCCTCCCCTTCTCCCCTTCTGGGGTGGCGAAGCTGGTGGAGTACGCCTCGGAGCTCGCCGGGGACCAGAAAAAGGTCTCCACAAGGTTTGCGGAGCTTTCGGCCCTGATAAAGGAGGCGAGCTTTTGGGCCAAGAAAGAGGGGGCCGCCACCGTGGAGGCAAGACACGTAAAGACCGCGATAGAAAAGGGGAAGTTCCGGCACTCCCTCATCGCCGAGAAGATCCGGGAGCTCATCGCCCGGGGAAAGCTCCTGGTGGACGTCACCGGGGAGAGGGTGGGACAAGTCAACGGACTGGCGGTGATAGATCTCGGCGACTACGCCTTCGGGCGCCCCACCCGCATCACCGCCAACGTATTCACCGGAAAAGACGGGGTGGTGAACATCGAGCGGGAGGCCGAGCTCTCCGGGAAGACTCATACCAAGGGGATAATGATCCTTAAGGGATACCTCGGGGACCGGTTCGCGCGGAAGCGGCCCTTATCCCTTTCCGCTTCCATCACCTTCGAGCAGTCCTACACCACGATCGACGGGGACTCCGCGTCTGCGGCGGAGCTTTTGGCGTTGATCTCCGCCCTTTCGGGCGTCCCCGTGAAGCAGGGGATCGCGATCACCGGCTCCGTGGACCAAAAGGGAAGGATCCAGCCGGTAGGGGGTATCAACGAGAAGATCGAGGGCCACTTTCGCGTCTGCGAAGCGCTGGGGTTGGATGGGACTCAAGGGGTGATCATCCCGGTCGGGAACGTGGACAACCTGATGCTTCCCGAGGATGTGGTGAAGGCCGTGGAAGAAGGGAGGTTCCACATCTGGGCCGTCGAGAGGGTGGAGGAGGTGGTGGAGCTCGCCACCGGGGTTCCCGCCGGGGTTCCGGACGAAGAAGGGAATTATCCCGAGGGAACGGTATACCACCGGGTGTTGCAGCGGCTGGAAGAGATCCAGCGGCAGCTCAAGGAGGAGGCTCCATCGGAGGAGGAAGGGGAAGGCTGACGTTGCGCCCCTGGGTCCGGGGGCATAAGCTCGGGATGCCATGAAGGTCCTCGTTGTAGGCTACGGAAATCCCATCCGGCGGGACGATGCGGTGGGGCTTTGGGTCGCCAATAGGCTGGCGGTGAAAGGGGTGGAGACCGTCTCCGGCTGGCCCTTTGCTCCGGAGCTTATCGCGCGGATCGCGGCGGCGGACCTGGTGATCTTCGTGGACGCCGACGTTCGTCCGGGCCCCATCCGTTGGCGGAAGCTCCGTCCCAAAGCCGCCTCTTCGGTGCTTTCCCACGATCCGAGCCCCGAGGAGCTCCTTTCGTGGGCCAAGGCGTTGTTCAAGCGGGCCCCGCAGGCGTGGCTTGTCACGGTGCCCGGGAGGGATTTTTCCTTCGGAGAGGGGCTTTCCCGCTACGCCCGCTCCGCCGCCGAGCGGGTGATCCGCCGCATCGAGCGGTTGGTGGCAAGTACGTGATTTTCGCCCAGGACACTCCTGTGGTCGAACTGGCCGGGGGAACGTTTTAATCGAGATCCCGAGGGCAAAACTGGGCTTGTCTTGCAAAGGAGGTTGGGCAAACTCGGTGGAGGGATGGTCCGCCGTGAGCCCAGCCTGCGGAAGGCATTTGAGGTCTGTTTGGAACTGACCCAAGCCCACTATGGGGATCAAAGGCCGCCTAAGAAGCGGGGGCATCCTTGGATCTACCCCTGG
>JAGGWU010000003.1 GCA_021163465.1 Candidatus Bipolaricaulota bacterium | reverse complement strand
TCCCTTTCCGGGGGGCAGCGGCAGCGGGTGGGCCTGGCACGGGCGATCCTCATGGATGCCCCCATCCTCATCCTGGACGACACCCTCTCGGCGGTGGACGCGAAGGTGGAGGAGGAGATCATCGGGAACCTCCGTGGGGTACTCAAGGAACGGACCTCTATCGTGATCTCCCACCGGATATCGGCCGTACGGGATGCGGATTGGATCATCGTACTGGATGCGGGGCGGATCGTGGAGGAGGGGGACCACCGGGATTTGGTACGCAAAGGCGGGCTTTATGCGCGACTGTATGAACTCCAGATGAGCTTGGCGAGATGAGATACGGGAGCAGCTATCTGGAGGAGGAACGGCTCGGGAAGGCCTTCGATGCGAGGCTCTTGCGGCGGCTGTCGCGGTACTTGCGCCCCTATATTTGGCCCTTCGTCCTCGCTTTCCTCTTGAGCGGGGGGATAACGGTGATCGAGATCGCCCTCCCCTACATCACCAAAACCGCCATCGATTCCGTCCTTACCCCGCCGTGGGTGGAGATCACCGCCGAGAAGTCCCCTATCCCCGGAGCGATTCCACTACAGGAGGGACATTACCTCGTTCGTTACAGCCTCCTTCCCCGTGCGTTACGGGAGGCCCTGGAGCGGAAGGGGGAGCTCGGGGAGCGGTACCTTTTGGTGCGCGAAGGCGATCCCGGAAGCGCCCTTGCGGCCAAATATCCCCGGCTTTTCCGCCCGATTCCCGGGGGATACGCCGTTTCCGCCCGCTCGTTGCGGGAGCTCCCCCGGGAGGAGTTGGTGCTTCTGCGGGGAAAATCGGTGCGGACGCTCGGTGTTTTGGCCCTGGTTTTCCTGGGGTTGCTCCTCGTGAGGTTCTTCCTCTCTTACGGGCAGGTCTACACCCTCCAATACGCGGGCCAGCGGATCATGGCCGATATGCGCCGGGAGATCTTCTCCCATATCCTGCGCCTCCCCATGTCCTTTTTGGACAAGCAGCCGGTGGGAAGGCTCGTGACCCGGGCCACCAACGACGTGGCCGCCATCAACGAGATGTTCACCCAGGGGCTGGTGAACCTGGTCCAGGACATCTTCATGATGGTGGGGGTCATGGTGATCATGTTCCGCCTCGAGGCCCGCCTGGCCCTCCTCGTTTTGGCCTTCAGTCCGGTGCTATATGGTTTGACGGCCTGGTTCCGGGTCAGGGCCCGGTCGGCTTACCGGGAGGCCCGCAAGCGCCTGGCCCGCCTGAACGCTTACCTCCAGGAGGCCCTCTCGGGAATTCAGATTATCCAGCTCTTCCTGCAGGAAGTCCGTTCCTTCCGCCGCTTCGCGGAGATAAACCGCGACTACTACGGGGCCCAGATGCGCTCGCTCCTTGTCTTTTCCGTCTTCGGCCCGGCCATCTCGGCCATGCAGCACATCGCGATAGCTCTTCTCATCTGGTACGGTGGGCGCGGGGTCCTTTCGGGAACCCTCACCCTGGGGGCGCTGGTGGCGTTCACAAGTTATGTGCGCATGTTCTTTCGGCCGCTTTCGGACCTCTCGGAACGGTACAACATCTTCCAAGCCGCCATGGCCGCGGCCGAACGGATCCTGGGGCTCCTGGATCGCCCCCGGGAGGAGACCGGCGCGGAGGTCCTTCCCGCTTTGCGAGGAGAGATCGAGTTCCGGGACGTGTGGTTTGCTTACAACGACAAGGAGTGGGTGCTGAAAGGGGTCTCCTTCCGGGTGCGGCCGGGGGAGCGGGTCGCCATTGTGGGGCCCACGGGGTCGGGGAAGACCACCGTGGTGAACCTGCTTTTGGGCCTCTACCGCCCCCAGCGGGGGAAGATCTTGATCGACGGGGTGGACCTCGGGGAGCTGGACCTCGAGGCCTTCCGCAAGAGGGTGGCCATCGTGCCCCAGGATGTTTTCCTTTTCGCCGGCGACATCCTGGAGAACATCCGGCTTTGGGATGAGCGGGTGCCCCCCGAGCGGGTGGAGTTTGCGGCTCGGCGGGTGGGGCTGGAAGAGCTCCTCTCCCGCCTGCCCCGGGGGTTCTCCACCGATGTGCGCGAGCGGGGGGCGAGGCTCTCCCTGGGGGAGCGGCAGCTGATATCCCTCGCCCGGGCGGTGGTGGCCGATCCCCGGATCCTGATCTTGGACGAGGCCACCTCCAGCATCGACTCCCACACCGAGGCGTTGGTGCAGCGCTCGCTCCACGAGCTCATGCAGGGGCGCACCACCATCGCCATCGCCCACAGGCTCTCCACCATCCGCGATATGGACCGGGTGCTGGTGTTACATGAGGGGGAGCTCGTGGAGGAGGGCACGGTGGAGGAGCTCCTTTCGCGGAAGGGGCTCTTCCGGGCCCTGTGGGAGCTACAGTTCCGGGGGGCTCTCCGCGGGAAATAGACGCCCCCGTTCACAGCTTTATGTAAATCCCCCGCCGAGCGAATGCCTCCGCGAGGGCGATGCAGCCGAAAAGGTTGCAAAGTGTTATCAGAACGGGATATATCACCGGCACCGAGTGCGGCAGGGCCTCCCCCACGAACGTGGAGATGACGCTGCTCAGGATAAAAATGCTCAGCGAGTTCTTCCCCAGGGCGTCGAGGGCCCCGATGCGGAAGCCACGTACCTCAACCAGGAAGTGGGTAAGGGAGAACAGGATGGTTGCCAAACCGGTGCTGAAGAGAATATACGAGCACGAGACGAGGTGTTTGTTCAGCGGGACGAGAAAAGATGAAAGGAAACCGGCCAGGGCGGTTACAACCCCGGTAAGAAGGAACTTCCACGGATTTCCGTGTTCCTTCTTGACCTCAACCCCGACCAGCGATGCGGAGAAGGAAAGGACGAAGCACCAGGAGAGCGTGGCGAACGGTCCCCCCATATCGAATCCCGCGACGAACCTCCACAGGCCCAAGTGATCCAAGGCGATCTGATAAAGGGCGAGGGCCGAAAGGGAAAGGATCAGGCTGCAGAAAGGGGGAACGAACATGAGGGGCAGGGCGAACAGGCCGGTCGCGCCGAGCATCTGCAATATCCCCCAGTCGAATGACCTCTCCGCAATAAGAGTTCCTATGAAGCCGAAGAGGAAGAGCAGAATATAGCGCCTCACGAAATGGAGGACGGTCCGCTTGAGCCCGAATCTGGAAACCCTCCTGTCCCAGGAGATACGGTAAGCAACGCCCATGGCGAACAAAAACATCGGCGCCACGAGATCCGGGAACCGGTATCCGTTCCACGGAGCGTGTTTCAGCCAGCTCGGCACATCGTAGTCCGACAAGGAGTTGACGACGATCATCAGGAACAGGGCGAGCCCGCGGAAATGGTCCAGAGAGGACAATCTCTCCCCGGGTCTTTTGTTTCCCATCCTCACCGATTTTAAAAACGCTTCGAAATGATGTCGGGCACAGGCTGCCGGACCTTTATGCCCCCAGAAGTTCCCGGATCTCCAAGGGAGCGCCGGCCCGTATGGCGGCCCTTATCCTGCCCATCAGCCGCACCATGAACCGCAGGTTGTGGAGGGTCGCCAGGCGATAGTAGGAAAGCTCGCCGGCCCGGAAGAGGTGGCGGAGGAAGGCCCGGGAGTAGCGGCGGCAGGTCGGACAATCGCAACCCTCCTCGATGGGCCGCTCGTCCTCCCTGAACCCGGCCGCCTTTATGTGGATGCTGAGACCCTCCTCGTCCGAAGTAAGCAGCGTCCCGTTCCGGGCCATACGGGTGGGGGCGGCGCAGTCGAAGGTGTCGATCCCCCTCTTCACCGCCTCCACGATGTCCTCCACCGTCCCGATCCCCAAAAGGTGTCGGGGCTTCCCCTGGGGGAGCTCGGGGACGGTCCACTCCAGCACACGGTACATGTCCTCCTTGGAGCGCCCCAAGGATCCCCCGATGGCGAAGCCGGGGAAGCCCAGGGAGCCGATGTACCTGGCTGAGCGGCGCCGGAGGTCCTCGTAGGCGCCCCCCTGCACGATCCCGAAGAGGACCTGCTCGGGATTCGGCCCCAGGCCCTTTGTCCTGGCGAATGCCTCCAGGGCCCGCTCGGCCCAGCGGTGGGTCCGCTCCATGGCCCGGGCGGTGTAGTCCCGGTCGTGGAAGGGGGAGGTGCACTCGTCCAAGGGGAGGACGATGTCCGCCCCCAGAAGCCTCTGCCAGCGGATCACCTCCTCGGGGGTGAAGCGGATCCAACTTCCATCGACGATGGATTTCACCCACGCGCCCTCTTCATCCACCTTCACGAGGGATTCACCCCTGGGTTGGGGCACTCCTTCCTCGTCAGGAAAGATGGAAGCGATCTTCCCCACCCCGTGTTCCATCCCCGCTCCAAGGGAGAAGACCTGGAACCCGCCGGAGTCGGTCATCCACGGGCCTTCCCATCCGGAGAAGCGGTGTAGCCCCCCGAGCTCCGCCACGAGCTCCGCCCCGGGCCGTAGCACCAGGTGGTAGGTGTTCCCGATGAGGATCTGGACCCCGATCTCCCGGAGGTCGTCCACCGAGAGGGCCTTAACCGTGCCCCGGGTGGCCACCGCCACGAAGGCGGGCGTCTCTACCGCGCCGTGGGCGGTCCGGAGCACCCCCACGCGGGCCTCGCTCCGGGGATCGCGCGCTTCGATCTCGAACTCCATCAGTAGAAGATTGTCAGCGTCCGATGGTACGGAAAGGAAACCTCCATCCCCTGGGAGAGGTTCCACAGCATCCAGTCCACCTCGAACGCCCGCGCGGGACGTCCGAGGCGCGCGAGCTCCCCCACCAGGAGCTCCACCGCCTGGACGGTGGCCGCCCGTATCTCGATCTCCTCGTCGGAGCCCGCGGGGATCTCTTCGTGAGCGTCGATCCGCGCGGTCAGCACTGGGTCCAGGATCAGAACGCCGTGAGCTCGCAGGAACTGCGGGAGCTTGTAGTCGGCGAAGGCGGTGAGCCAATCCATGTCGGGAAAAGCCCCGGGGCCCTCCCCCCGGAACGCACCGTAGACGTCGGCGCAGAGGATCTGGGCCCGCTTGTAGAAGGGGATCCAGTGGCCCCGATAGAGGCAGGCGTCCCGGAAGGAGGGGATATGGGCGGTCACCCGCTCTATAAGCTCCGCACAGCTTCCCACGGCGAAGAACGCCCGCGCTGAGCCGAACGCAAGGAGCGCCTTTCCTACTTCCCGGGCGATCCGCACCCGCACGGAAAGGAGGGGGATATCCCCCAGGACCTCGCGAAGAGAATCCTCGGTAACAGAAGCGAGGTGTCTGGGCTCGAAGAACTCGGGGGAACTTTCGGCGGCGCGTTTGAGCCCGTAGGCCAGGGCGTAGTAACCGTCGAGAACCTCCCCTTTCGGCCCGTCCACATGCCAGCGACCTTTCCCGGGCCAGAAGCAGAAGTTGAGGGCGTCGAGCACCAGGAGATAGCGCAGGGTGAGCTCCTCCTCCCCCACGAAGTGGTGCTCCTCGGGCCAAGGAGGGGGGTCGAGCTCGGCGAGCTCCCTCGCCAGCTTCCGGACCCCTTCCCGCGCCAGGGAGACCCAGCGGGCGCGTTTCATTACCCACCGCGCCGCATCCCGCACGGGATTAGCCCACATCGCCTTCCAAGAGTTCCTGCAGATTCCAGATGTAGACGGTGCCGTCCTTGCGACAGGCAACGAGGTATTTTTCGTCCAGATCGACGTCTTCCATGGATTCCGTTCCTTCGCCGAGCACCCGGAGATCTTTCCCTCTCTCCACGTCCCAGAGTATCACCGTTCCGTCCAAGGAGGCGGTGGCGGCGTGTTTTCCGTCGGGAGAGAAGGAGACGCCCCAGATACAGCCGTGGTGGCGTTGGGCGGAGAAATAGGGAAAGCCGGTGGTGGTATCGTAGATCTCGAAGACCTTCCCGGCACCGATGCCGAGGAGGTATCCGTCCGGGGTGAACCCCACGTCCCAGGCGTGTCCGGGAAATTCGAAGAGGACCTCGGCGTCGGCGAGCCGGAAGAGAACTCCCTCCTCCGCCCCACCGGAGGCGGCGAGTTTCCCGTCCGGCGAGGCCGCCACTCCCCAAACGGCTCCGCTGTGTAGCTTCCTTTCCCAAACCACTTCGTGTTTTTCGATGTCGTAAAGTATCACATCCCCGCTGGAAAGGCCGAGGAGGAGGTTTCCTTCGGGAGTGAATGAGAGGGCGTACACGAAGCCTCGTACTCCGATGGAGGCCGCCTCTTCCCCTCGGAACACGTCCCAGACCCGGGCCATCGACCATCCCCCCGCTGCAACCAACCTTCCATCGGGGGAGAAGTCCACGCCGTGGACGTACCCGGGGAGCCCCAGCTTGAGGCCTCCGGCCAAGGGATCCTCGGCCCCGGGCTCAACGACCTCCTCAAATCGGAAGAGGTAAACGCCGTTTACTGTGGTCACCGCGAAGACGCTCCCTTCCGGGGAGATGGCCACCCCCTTGGCCCAACGTTCGGGAAGCCGGAATGCGACCTCCCCCCAAACCGCTGTACCCAAGAAGGCGAAGAAAACGGCCACCGCTGCGACCCTCTTCATGAAAGTCCCCTTTCCCGGGAAGGTTCCCAGAGGCGTGCGCGGAGGAGCCATATCCCGAAACCGAAGAAGAGGAGAAGGCTCGCCACGTGGGCCGCCCGGATCGGCCCGAGCCACAAAGAATCCCCCCGTACGATGCTCACCAGCCCCCGCACCACCGAATACCCCATGAAGTAAACCGCGGTGAGGAACCCCGGCTTCGCCGGCCGCATCCTCAGCCACCAGAGGAGGCCGAAGATCATAAGGTTCCCCAGTATCTCGTAGATCATGGTCGGGTGGAGGGGGGTTCCCGGAAATGCCTGGCCCGCGGGGGAATCTGGCGGGAAGACGATCCCCCAGGGAAGGGAGGTGGGAAGCCCGTAGGCATCCCCGTTCATGAGGTTCCCGATCCGGCCCAAGGCCTGTCCCAGGATGACGGCGGGCACCGTGCAATCGGCAAGCTCCCAGAAGGAAAGCTTCTTCAAGCGGGCAGCGATCCAGAGCCCCAATGCTCCGCCCAAAAGCCCCCCGTGGATGGCCAGACCCCCGTGCCAGATGGCGGGGATCTCCGCCGGGTGGCGCAGGAAGAAGTCGAGGCGGAAAAGCACGTAGTAGATCCGAGCGCCGAGGAGGCCCAGGGGAATCGTCACGAGGAATATATCCAAAAGATCTTCCGTGGAGAGCCCCAGGCCCCGGCGGCGCACCTCCGCCCGCATGAGGAAGAACCCCACCACGAAGGCGACGAGATACATGAGGCCGTAGTAGCGGATCTCCAGCGGCCCGATACGGATGAAGATCGGATGCATGGCAGGGGGATTATAATGGTTTGGGGGTGTTCTCCTTAAGGCTTCTTGCCGCCCTTACGAGCTCCGTTTTGCTTTGGGCCTCCTTCTTCCGCGGGGGCGGATGGTTGGTCTGGACCGCGTTGGTCCCCCTCTTTTGGGCCTTGGCCACGGAAGAGCGGCGGGGACGGGGGGCGCTCTTCCGTGGCCAAGGCCCAAAAGAGGGGGACCAACGC
>JAGGWU010000074.1 GCA_021163465.1 Candidatus Bipolaricaulota bacterium | reverse complement strand
TTGTAAAGGCTTGATTGGGGGACATTCGTCATTTTGTTGGCACTATAGTTCAGCGGTTTTTTGACCCGGCTTCCCATGGCAAGGGCATTTCCACTGCCTTATCCTTGCTGAACTGTAGAAGATCGGTTAAGGAACTGAAACGGAGGACCAAGGTGGTAGAGATATTCTGTGGCCCCGAGGCGCTGGAGAAGCTCGTATACTTGGTGTTAGTCCAGGAGAACGAGCGGCTTTTGGAAGGGAGACTGCGAGGGTTTGCAGAAATGCAGTTGGGAAGCTGCCATGCCCCTGGACACACTTGCTGAGGCGCTATCCTAAGAACTAGGGAATTTAGCAATCCACGACTCACTCTCTGTCGCTTGCGGAGTGTATCCCGTCTCAAAACATTGGCTGAAACCAGGCGCCAAACTGGCGCCGCTTCAGGAGCGCGTGCCCGACGCCTCCCCTTGGATGTAAGGGATGGTCTGGGGGCCCTCAGGAAGCACACAGATCCTGGCCTCGGGACCGTACCTCCTGCATAACTGCTCTACAGTCCCCTCTATACTGTGGCAAGGCCGGAGTAGGGCATCCCGGATCTGCTCATCCGTGAGGTAGGTGCTCTTCACGTAAACGGCGGCCTTAAGCTGCACCAAGGCCTGTACCTGAGCCTCCCACTGGTCCTGCACGAGGAAACCAGGAGCGGTGATCCTCTCCAAGAGCTCCTGCGGCGATTTAGCCGTCTTTAAGATGTTCTTGTATTCTCCGTGGTCGGGGATCCCGTCCCGGCACTCGGCGGCTATGATGATGCTCCCGCCCTCTCTCACTACCTGGGCCGCCGCCGACATTCCCTTGACCGCCTGGTAGAGGTTGATGTCGAGGGGATAGCCCGAGTTGGAGGTGATGACAATGTCGAAAGGCTCATGCACCGGCACCATGGCCACCTTCCTCACGAACTCGACCCCTGCGGTGTGCGCCTTCCACACGTCGCCGGCGAACACCCCCGTGATCTCCTTTTTTTTGTTTATGGCAACGTTCAAGAGGAAAGTCGGCTCGGTCTTAGCGGCCACCTCGCGCATCTCCTCCCAGACGGGATTCCCTTCGGTGACGCCCCAGGTGGCGTTGGGATGTCCCACCATCTCCGCCCCGTGATTCCGCAGGATGGTCTCCTCCCCCGCTACGCCCGGCAGCACGGCCTTCGGCCCCCCTGAGAAGCCGGCGAAGAAGTGCGGCTCGATGAAGCCCGTGAGGATCTTGACGGAGCATTCCATGTAGATCCTGTTGACCCAGATGGGGTGCCCGAAGCTCGATTCCCCCAGATAGACGAGGCGCTCCTTGTCACGGCAGTCATGTTGGACAACGCGGTAGTTCTCGACAACTTCCCGCCCCAGCATCTCCATCAGTTCGTCCTCCGTCTGCGGCCGGTGGGTGCCCAAGGCGTTTATGAGGACGATGTGCGAGCGAGGGACGTGGGAGAGCTCCTCCAGGAGCACCGGAAGCACCCTGGCGTTGGGCATAGGGCGGGTTATGTCGCTGAAGACGATGACTACGGTATCGTCGGGCCTCACGAGCTCCTTTAGAGGTGGAGAGCCTATCGGCTCCCGCAGGGCCCTCAGTATGGCCTCCCTCTCGTCCGGGAGCCCGGGGACGAACCGGGGCTCCACCACCTCGATGTCGAGGCCGTCGGGCAGCTCGATCCACAGACCTTCCTCACCGTAAGCGAGCCGTACTCTCTTTACCACCCCTGCATACCCTCCTTGGCGACACGCTACGGCCCTAAAGGCACGGCCTTCCCGGGATTAAGGATGCCGTTTGGGTCCCACGCCCTCTTTATGGCCTTCATGAGTTCGATCTCGACCTCGTCCAAGGCGAGGGGCAAGTACTTGACGCGCTTGAAGCCGATGCCATGCTCCGCGGTGATGTTGCCCCCGAGCTCCCTCACGGCTTTGAACATGTCAACGAGGAAGGCCTCCAGGTCCCGAACCCAAGTCTCCTCGTCGCGATCGCCGCTCACCGGAGTGGGATGGAGGTTGCCGTCGCCGATGTGTCCGTACAGCGGCACCTCGATATCGTGAGCCCGGGAGAGCTCCCGCAACCGGCGGGCCATCTCCGGGATCCGGGAGCGGGGCACCACGATGTCCTCCACCGAGATGTAGTTGTTGAGGGCCTTAAGGGCCTCGGCGATGTTCCGCCGTGCCCGCCACAGCTTCTCCCGCGTGATGCGGTTGTCGGCCACGAACACCTCTTTGGCCCCTCCCTCTACGACCGCGTGGTAAACCCTCTCGGCCGCACGCCACACCTCCCCCTCTTTCATCCCGTCCACCTGGATGAGGAGATGGGCCTCGCAGTCGTCGTGGGGGAGAACCGTATTGCAGTATCTCTCCGCCGCCCGGATGCTCAGGTCGTCCATGAACTCGATGGCCGCAAGGCCGTGCTCCTCCCGGAAGAGCTTGTTTACCTGGGCGACGGCGTTGTCCAAGGTGTCAAACGGAACGAGCAGGTCCAACACGCATTTGGGCTTGATCGTCAGCCGAAAGGTGATCTTGGTGACGATCCCGAGGGTCCCTTCGGACCCCACCACGAGCTGCACCAGGTTGTAGCCAGTGACGTCCTTTATGCGCTTGCCTCCGAGCCGGACGATCTTTCCGGTGGGGGTCACGATCTCCAGGCCGTACACCCAATGGCCGGTGACCCCGTACTTCACCGCCCGGGCGCCGCCCGCGTTCTCCGCCACGTTGCCCCCCACGTGGCAGCTCTCCAGGGTGGAAACGTCCACCGGGTAGAAAAGCCCCTTGGCTTCCACGGCCCGCATCATGTCGGCCAGCACGACGCCCGGCTCCACGGTGACCATCATGTTGTCCACGTCGATCTCCAGGATCTCGTTCATCCGCTCCAGTGAGACCACAATGCCGCCGTGGATGGGCACCGCCCCGCCCGAAAGCCCGGTCCCCGCCCCGCGCGGGGTGACCGGGATCCGATACTCGTTGGCCAGCTTCATGATGGCGGCGATCTCCTCGGGGGTGCGGGGCTTCACCACCACCTCGGGCGGGCGCCGATAGCGCTCCTCGATCTCGTCGATCCCGTACCTCTCCAAGTCTCCCGGAGAGGTGATGACATAGCCGTCCCCCACGATCCTCCGCAGCCGCTCCACGATCTCCGGGGTCACCCTGTTGTACCTCACGCCCCCTCACCCCCGGCGTCGCTTCTGAACTCCCTCAGGCGCTGGACCAGCCGAGGCAGGATCTCCGCTAAGTCCCCCACCACCCCTAAATCGGCGACCTTGAAGATCTGCGCCCGGGGGTCCTTGTTGATGGCGATCACCAGCTCCGAACCGCGCATGCCCGCTAGGTGCTGGATGGCCCCGGAGATCCCACACGCGATGTACAAACGCGGCGATACCGTTTTTCCCGACAGCCCCACCTGATGGGGGTAGGGAAGCCATCCCAGGTCCACCACCGCGCGCGAGGCACCCACCGCGCCCCCGAGGAGTGCCGCCAGCTCGTAGACCCAATTCAAGTTGCTAGGGCTGCCTATGCCCTTGCCAGCGGCCACGACCACGTCGGCCTCCTCTACACCTACCTTTTCTTCCAATTTCCTAAAGCCGAGCAGCTTGAAGCGGCTGGCGAACACCTCATCGGGATAGCGCTTGGCGACCACCTCGCCGTTACGGGAGGTATCCCGTGGGGAGGGGCGGCAGGAGCGAGGCCGCACCGTGGCCAGTTGGGGGCGGTGACAGGGGGTCTTTATCGTGGCCATGACGTTCCCGCCGATGGCGGGCCTCGTCTGAAGCAACAGCCCTGTTTCCTCTTCGATATCGAGCTCAGTGCAGTCGGCGGTGAGCCCGGTATGCAGGCGCGCAGCCAGGATGGGCATCAGTGTCCGCCCGGACGTGGTCGCGGCGGCCACAATGATGCTGGGCCGTTCCTCCCTCACCAGCCGCTCCAGGCAGTTGGCGCAGGGATCCGGGTCGAACTGGGCGAGACTCGGGTGATCCACTAGGTACACCCTGTCCGCGCCGTGGTAGATAAGCTCCCGAGCCACCCGGCGCACGTTGTATCCCAACAGCACCGCGCTCAGGGGCTCTCCCAACTTGTCCGCGAGCCCCCGTGCCCGGGCGAGGAGCTCGAAGGAGACCGGCTTCAACGCGCCTTCCCATTGCTCGGCTATGATCCAAACTCCTTTGTAGCTTTCCATAGCGGCTTCCTTTAGGTCAGGCTGTGCTCTTCGAGAAAGGCTAGGATCCGCTCCACCGCCCTCTCCGGCGGCTCGTACACCATCTCCGTGTCCCGGGCGAGGCTGGGGTAGAACACCTTCACCACCCGGGTGGGGGAACCTTGCAGCCCCGTCTCCCCGGACGGAAGCCCCAGGTCATCCGCTGTTAGGTGTTGGATCTCCGCTCGGCGGGCCGCCAGCTTGCCCCGGAAGGTAGGAAGCCTGGGCTCGTTTATCTCCTTGACCACCGTGAGCAAGGCGGGAAGCGCGGTCTCCACTAGTTGATACCCCTCCTCCGTGAGCCGCTCACAGCGGATCTGGCCCGCTCCCCCCTCGACGGGGCAGACCTCTTCGATCCGGCTCACGTAGGTGACCACCGGGATCCCGAGCATGGCCCCCACCTCCGGCCCCACCTGGCCTGTCTCCCCGTCGGTGGCGCGCTCGCCGCAAAGCACGAGATCGAAATCCCCAAGATGCCGCACCGCCATGCTCAGGGCGCGGGCGGTGGCCCAGGTATCCGAGCCGGCAAAGCGCCTGTCCGTGAGAAGCACCGCCCGGTCCACCCCCATAGAGAGGGTCTCCCGCAGGGCTCCCTCCGCGGCCAGCGGCCCCATGGAAAGGGCCAGGGTCTCCCCGCCGTAGTCCTCCCGCAAACGCAGGGCCTCCTCCACCGCGTAGAGGTCCAGGGGGTTGATGATGCCGGGGATCCCCTCCCGGACCATGGTGCCCGTGGCAGGATCGATCTTTATCTCGTCCGTGTCCGGGACGTACTTGACGAGCACAACGATCCGCATGGCCCACCTCACCCTGATCGAGATCCCGATGTCTCCGCGTTACAGATCGGCCAGCAGCCTCACCAGCTTCTCTCTTTCCACCGCCAACTTCTCCTCTGAACCGGGGATGAAAACCTCCAGGGACAGGATCCCGGTGAAGCCGACCTCGTGGAGCTTTTTGATGATGGCTGCGAAATCGAGCGTCCCCTCGCCCAGAGGGATGTGGCGGGGCGGACCGAAGTCGCTCACGTGCACATGGACGATGTCGCCACCGAGCAGCTCTATGGCCTCGATGATGCGTCCCGTGTCGGCCATATGGGCGGTATCCAGAGTTACCGGAAGGCGGAAGTCAGGCAGCATCCGCTGGAGCCTGCCAATGTCATCGGCCGTCCTCACCAGCTCGTTCTCCTTGTCCCACTCCATGTTCTCCACCGTGGCGGTCACGCCGCGCGCCTTGGCCGCCTCCAGGATCTGGTGGAACGAGTCGACCTGATGTTTCCACTGCTCGTCGGGATCGCTCCTTTTCGACGAGAGCTTCCCTGGATGGATGACGACCAGCTCCCCGCCGAGCTCCGCGCACAGATCGAGGGCTGCAATCATCTGAGCGGTGGATTCGCGTCGAATCCCTTTGTTTACCGAAGCAATGTTGATATCTTTGAAGGGAGCGTGGATGGTGCAAGCTAGCCCGGCTTCTTCGAGAAGCCGGGCTAGCTTGCCACTCGAGATCCCGCCTTCTTTTTCGAGATGGCCGACCCAGATCTCGATCGCGTCGAATCCGAGCTCAGCCACCTGCGTGACTGCCGTGGCGAGATCCGCGTGCCAAAAGACCATGGAGGTCGTCCCGATCCTCATCATCTATTGCTTCAGCCTTTCCTCCCAGTCGCGCAGAACCTGGTTGGCCTCGGGAATGGCGGAGGAGAGTACCGCCGCCGGGTCCTGGTTGCCCACGAGCGCGGCCTCGACCGCCATGCCGATCACCCGGGAGATGTCGCCATATGCGGCGATGTTCGGCCGCGGCCGGGTGTAGATGATCTGCTCGACGGACGCCACAGCCCCGGGGTTCTCAAACAGGTAGTCCTGGAACTCCCTGGACTGGACCACCGAGCGGCGCAGAGGGATGTACCCGGTGCTGATACTCCATGAAGTGTTGGTTTCCTTGTCGGTCATCCAGTTAATGAACTTGAGGATCGCGTCTATCTTCTCCTTGTTGAAGGCCACGAAGAGCTTCCCGCCGGACACAGTGATCCTCCTCTTGTTCATCGGCAGGGGAGCGACCCCGAGCTCGAACTCCACCGCCGGCTTGTACATGATGTTGAGCCGGGCACAGGAGGCGATTGTCATTGCCACCACACCGCTGCGGAAGCCGTACTGAGGAGGCGCGGCGGGCATGACCTTGTACTTGTAGATGAGGTCCTGCAGGTACTGAAGCGCTTCAACCCCGGCAGTGGAATCAACGATGCACTCGGTGTAGTCCTCGTTGAAGAGCTCCCCCCCGTTCTGCCAGAGGAACGGGATGTAGTAGTAGATCACACCCTTCATGGCCTGGGTGGGCATCATCAAACCCCACCGATCGATCTGACCGTCCCCATCGAGGTCCTTGGTCAGCTTCGTGGCGTACTCCACCAGGTCCTCCCACGTCCGGGGCGGCATATCCGGGTCGAGGCCGGCCTGAGCGAACAGGTCCTTGTTGTAGTAGAGGACGAGGTTACTGGCGGCGTAGGGCATCGCCCAGATCTCCCCCTCGTAGCTAGCGCTCTCCCAGAAGAGGGGGAAGATGTCCGCCCTGGTCGCAGCGTCGATGTAATCCCCCAATTTAATGATGTTCCCAGTGGCCGCCAGCTGCGGGATCCAGTAGTCGTCGACGAGGGCGACGTCAGGGGGGGAGCCAGCGGCTATCGCCGTCAGGAGCTTGTCCCGGCCCGTCCAGGGGCTCCCGATGTACTGGGATTTCACCTGGATGTCCGGATGGGTCTCGTTGAATTTGGCGATAAGCGCTTCATGGAGCCGGCCGAACTCACCCCCGTAGAAGTGCCAGTAGTCGATCGTCACCGTCTGGCCTACCGCCAGTACGCCCATCACCAACGTCAAACCCGTTAGTATAACGCCTCTGATTCTGTTCATCTTGCTTCCCTCCTTCTAACAGCTCAACTCTCCGAAATCGCCGTCTAGCCCGCACAAGAAGTTTCTACAACCCTGCTTCCACCTCCTTTCTTTTGTACTTCACGATTTCAGTCCCGTCAGCGTGATCCCCTCGATGAACCTCCTCTGCGCCAGGAAGAAGGCCAGGATAATCGGGGCCACCGCCAAGACGCTTGCCGCCATCATCACCGCCCAGTTGGTTCCCATCTGACTTTTGAACATGGCGAGGCCGACCGGCAGGGTGCGCATCGTGAGGCTTTGGGTCATCACCAGGGGCCAGAAGAACATGTTCCAGCTCCACATAAAGGTGAACACGCCCAGCGTGAGGAAGGTGTTGCGGGTAAGGGGGACGATGACCTGGAAGAGGATGCGAAGGTGCCCGGCCCCGTCTATCTGGGCGGCATCGAGCAGCGATTGCGGGATATCCAGGAAACTCTGACGCAAAAAGAACACGGAAAACGGCCCCGCAAGCCACGGCAAGGTAAGGGCCCAATGGGTATCAATGAGGTGCATCCACTTAAGGAGCAGGAATGAGGGGATAATCCTAACCTGCTCGGGAAGCATCATCGTGGCAAGATAGGCGTAGAACAGGACGTCCCGTCCCGGAAACCGGAGCCGTGCGAAGGCGTACGCCGCCAAAGCGCCCGTGAACATCTGAGAGATGGTTATGACCACGGACACGATGACGCTATTCAGGAACATCCGCCCGAACGGTATGAACTCGAACACCTCTAGGTAGTTCGAGAACCGCCATTTGCTAGGGAGGAGCTTGAAGGAGTAGGTAAAGATCTCCGACGGACCCTTGAACGAGGTAAACACCATCCACAGGAACGGAAACGCGACGGCGGCGGCGCCGGAAAGCAGGACGAGGTACTTCACGCCTACCAAACCGGCACTCCGGATGTACCGCCCGCGATCAATATTGCTGGCCAATTGCGCTCCTCCTCCCTCCGATGAACTTCATCTGGAACAGCGAGACGAGCAGGATGACTATGAACAACACCCAGGCTATAGCCGAGGCGTACCCCATCCGAAAGGACTCGAACCCCTGGCGGTATAGGTAGTTGACGATGGTTTCAGTGCTCTTCATTGGTCCACCGCCGGTCATCACGTACACGAGCGTGAACACCTTGAATGAGTTGATGGTCAACATAACCATTACAAGGGCTGTCACCCGACGGAGAAGCGGCAGGGTGATGTGCCAAAGCTTCTGGAAGCCGTTTGCGCCATCTATCTCGGCGCACTCGTAAAACACCTCTGGGATCCCGTACAGACCTGCCAAGAAGATCACCATGTAGTAGCCGGAGTGTTTCCAAATGGAAGTGAACACGAGGGCAAACATTGCCCAATGTGGACTGTATAGCCACGCTGGCCCATTGATTCCTATGAGCTTCAGAAGTTTGTTGGCAAGGCCGAACTGCGGGTCAAATATCCAACTCCAGACGATGGCGACCACTACGAGGGAGGTTACGACCGGGAGGAAGTACACCGTCCTGAAGAAGTTCCGCGCCCTCAAGCCCTTCCACAGGAGGAGGGCCAGGGCCAGCGATGTCAGAGTGGTCCCCAGGATGGCCCCGGCTGAATATATAAGCGTGTTCTTTACCGCATTCCAGAAATCCGGATCCCTGAAGAGCGACGCGTAGTTGCCCAGCCCGACGAACGGCTTGGCGGGGGTCAGGATGTTCCATTCATGAAAGCTCAGATATAAAGAGTAAAAGAAAGGGAAAGCGGTAAACACGAGGAAGACAACGGCGCTGGGAAAGAGGAAGGCATAAGCCACCCGTGTGTCCTCGGACTTATATCGCCTGCAGCCTAGGCTCTTAAGCACCGCCGACTTCACCTCTCTCCCCTCTGGTTGAGGAAATCCAGGGCTTTATCGACGGACCATCCCTCGTGGATCAAGCCCCTGATCCCTTGGACCATCAGCTCGGGCTTCTCGTAACCCCATACGTTTCTGCCCATGGCGACCCCTGCGCCCCCGGCCGCGAGCGAGTCCTCGATCATCGAGAAGAGATCCCGGGTTGAACCTTTCTTCTCCCCCCCGAGGATGACGACGGGGATCGGACAACCATCCGTGACCTGGGCGAAACCATCCTTTGAGCCCGTGTAGTAAGTCTTGATGATGTCGGCGCCAATCTCGGCAGCGGCCCGCGCCCCCAACCTAACCGCTTCCAGCTCGTACGGCTTCTTCACGTTCGGGCCAGCGGGCCAGACCTCTATCATCAAGGGGATCCCCCAATCGCTGCAGCTATCGGCCACAAAGGACGCCCTTTCGATGAACTCACCTTCGTTCGGATGCCCATATTTCACGGTGATCGCCACACCGTCTGCCCCGTACTTAATCGCTTGCTCTACCGAGGAGATCACCCGGTCCTGGAAGTCAGAGGGGTCTCCGAGCATGGTAAAGCCGCCGGAGATGCGCAGGATCACCGCGACATCGGGATCGAGGGCCGCGTGGGCGTGCTTGAGCATGCCCTTTGTCGTCAGGATGGCGTCCGGCTTGCCGGCGACGACCCGCTCGACGATCTCCTTTGGATGGGCGAGGTTGCCCTGGGGACCAATGATCGCTCCATGGTCCATCGCCACGATGAAGCTCTTGCCGTCGGCCGCGAAGATCCTCTTCAAGCGAAGCGCCTTTCCAATCCTCATCAGCGTCTCTCCTTTCCTTCAACCTTTGACTAGTCCTCCATATGGACGACCACCCGATAAGTCGAACGATCCAGGGCCAGCTGCATCCCCTCATTTATCCGCTCGAGGGGAACGACCGCGGATATGAGCGGCCGCAGATCCAGCCTCCCGCGGTTGAGGAGGGACACCGCCCCTTGGAAGTCCCTTTGAGTTCGTCCCTGAACCCCGATCAAGGAGATCTCCTTAGAGTGCAGCTTGTCCGGGACGATGCTCGCCTCGAAGGGCCGGTCGCCTTTGGAAAAGAGCAATATCCGCCCACCAGGCCTTACCACGGAGAGCGAGGCTTCGAAGGCGCTCTTGGCCGGGGTGGACAGAACTACCACATCGGCTCCCCTCCCTTCGGTAGCTTCTTTCACGGCGTTCACCAAGGATTCCCTCTCCGGATTGATCACGAGATCGGCCCCGAGGTCCTTGGCCTGCTGAAGGCGCCTCTCGTCGATGTCACAGATGAGCGTCTGCACCCCAAGCAGCTGCGCCAGGAACAGGTGCAGGAGGCCCATCACCCCGGCCCCAATCACCAAGAGGGTTTCCTCCAGCGATATCCGGGCCGCCCGAAGGGAATGCACACACGTGGCCACTGGCTCCGCGAGTGCCGCCTCCTCGTAGGACAGCGAATCGGCGATCTTGAACACCTGCGAGGAGGGAATCGCGACATACTCCCCGAACCCCCCCATCAAATTGAGACCTGGCTTAAACCTGTTCTCACACAGGTTGTCGCTCCCGATCCGACAGAAATAGCACTCGCCACACCGGTTCAAAAGGTCAAGGGCCACCCTGTCCCCCGGTTTCAGGTCAGCAAGGACATGCCCGTCCACCTCTTCTACGACCCCCGAGGCCTCATGCCCTGCGATGATCGGATAAAAAATCTTCTGATTGCCGAGAAAAAGCCTCTGCTCCAACGTACAGATACCACAGGCCCTAATGCGAACGAGCACCTCGCCATGACCAGGCGTGGGTTTGTCCACCTCGACCACTCTGAGGTCCCGCGGCCCGTATAGCACAGCAGCCTTCATCGAGTCCACCTCCTCAAGCTAACCGGCCATTTGCCCTTACAGACGGCCACCCCTCCTGCAACTAGGACAATCCCTGTTATCATGCCAGCATTTAGGTAATTGCCAAGGAATAGGGCCCCAGATATCGCTGCCAACACGGGATAGCAAGCCATTATCGGTATGACCCGTTCCACAGGGGAAAGCGCGAGGGCGATGTACATACACACCATCCCTAAAACCCCTGACAGCAAAGCGGACACGAAGAGGCACCCATACGTCTTGAGGGGCGTCCGCAAAAAAAGGGTTACCCGATTCGTACAGAGGATCACGATGAGAAGCCCTAGCAGTGCTGTCAAGAACTGTATGGAGAGCCCCACGTAACGATCGATGCCCACCGTTTGCCCCTTCCTGATCAGCACGGTGGAACCGGCCCAGCCGAAGGCCGCGATGAGACCAAACAGGATGGCTTTAGGCCATTCTGAAGTAAAGGGAAGGCCACGCTGCTGAAAGTAGGCCAGCAACACAAGGCCTACCACCGACAAAGCCAGTCCCAGAAAGGTCTTCGGCTGTACACGCTCCTGCAGGAAGACGGCGCTCCCCAAGGCAGCCCATATCAGCCACGTCTGGACCGTCGGCGTGGCAATATTGATCCCTCCGAGCTTCATGGCCTGGAAAAAGGCAGCAGTGCCAATGACCTCGGAGGCCAGACCGGCGAAGGCGTATATCCGAGCCGCTCTCAGCCAGTGTCGCCACCCTCCTCCCACGAGCCTGCGTTTCGGGGAGGTTGCCAGTACCAGAAGGGCAAAAGTGGAGACCGAAAACGCCTTCACAATCGCGGCCACAAAGGGATCGGCCCTCGTCATGGCCACCTGATCGAAGAGGTTGGCAGCCGCAAAGCAAATAGCCGTTCCTGCCATCCAAACTTCTCCCCGCCTGCTTAAGCGCGATAACCCTCCATATATTTGGTTGACAACATCACAACTTTGTTTGGATGATCTCATTGTAGTATTCGTAGGCTTTCCGGTATTTATCTTTATAGTTAACCAACAAGCCCGCGAAGATCAGGTCTACGATGAAGAGCTGAGCGATCCGGGACGATATCGATCCGTACGGGAAGAGGGCCTCGACCGCGTTGGTTTCGAGCAATATGTCGGCCTTCTGCGCCAGCGGGAACTCCGGGAAGTTCGTTATCGCGATGGTGGTCGCCCCACTTTTGGATGCAAAACCGATGGCCTCGATCGTGTCGAGGGTACAGCCGGAGAAGGAAATCCCAATCGCCACATCGCCGGGCTTAAGCGAAGCGGCGGATATAGCTTGGAGGTGAGGGTTGGAATAAATATTGGCTACGATCCCCAGCCGCCTCAACTTGATATGCAGGTGCTCCCCAACCACATAGGACTCCCCCACCCCGTATATGTCCACGAGCCGAGCGTGAGCGATGGCGCGTATGGCGGCATCGAGCATCTCCCGTTTCAGGGTGGCTACGGTCCTCTTCATTCCTTCAATGCTCTGCTGCAACACCTCGGCTACAAAATCGAAATCCCCTGCACGATTTGGCTCCACGATGACCTTTGGTACCAGGCTTCCCACCTCTTGGGCCAAGCTGATCTTTAGATCTTTAAAACCTGAATAACCGAGCTTTTGACAAAAACGAATAATCGAGGCTTGGCTGACGTGGGACGCATTCGCCAGTTGCTCAGTTGAGCTGCGTATCGTCTCGAACGGATGGGACACGATGTAGCTGGCGATCTTTCTCTCTGTGGAGGACAGGCGATGCCCTAACTCGTTGATCTTGCGAAGGACACTCTTTGAAGAGATAAGCTTAGCCCCTTCCTTATCCTGCAACATGGACCTACGCCCTGGGGCGGAACCACTTTCAGCTCCGTTTTGGGCTAACGTTTTCATTTATATGGGTGATCAGTAGTAAAATCCGTAATGCGTTACGCGTAATTAAACGATAGGCCATGGACGTGATATGACGGCGCTTCATTCGCTTTTCCATGCTTTCTCCTTTTAGATGCGCTTCTTCCATTAGCCGATATAACGGGCGCACTCGACAAGCCCGGACTGTACCTCATTCCGTTGGTCTTCACCTCGCACCCCCTTGAGCGGATTCGCCTTGTGTCCTTCCCCTAACTCTTGGCACTCCAGGTGGTTCCATTCTAAAGGCCACCTCATATTCGCTACATATTATAAGGCGAAGCGGGAGCTTTGTCAAGTTTTATTTCATACTTTAGAAATTTTATTTCATAACTACACTTTTACACCCCGTAAAACCCGTGTGGATACGATAGAGCCTCGTCAAATATGTCTAGGGGCATGGCAGTTTTCCAACTGTATTTCTGCAAACCCTCGCAATCTCCTTCCCAGCAGCCGCTCGTTCTCTCAGTTTCTTGATTAATCGTTCCAGCTGGTTGGTGGTGTAAAGGTAGGCCCGGATACCTTTGGGATGGTTCAGGAACTCCGGGAGGGCCTTTTGTCCAACCACTTGGCCACAAGCTCCGGGTATTTCCCGCCCCACTTCTCCTCCAGGGCTCTTAAGGCCCGGTGGGCCTGCTTAACTGTGTCCGCCCGCCAGATGCCCTTCAGGTCCTGGGCCAGGGCCTCCCGGTCCTTTTTCCTCACCTTGGCCAGGGTGTCCCTCACCGCACACAAAGCTGCCACTTTGAGGAGGGGAAGATCTCCCGCACCGCCTGGCGCCAGCCCCTGGCCGACTCCCCTTCCGCCCCGAACAGCCAGAACCCTAAGATCTCTCTGCGACCGTCCGGCCTGATCCCTAAGGACAGGTACACTGTCTCCAGGAACCGGGAGATGTCCCTTGGAAAGCTCGATGGAGGTGCGTCTACGGTAGGGGAGGAGCTTGGGGTGGAAGTCCCCTTCCCTCACCCGGGGCACCTTGAGGTCTTCCAAGGAGCCAAACAGGG
>JAGGWU010000009.1 GCA_021163465.1 Candidatus Bipolaricaulota bacterium | reverse complement strand
GCGCTGGTTTCGAACAGGGGGTCCCCGCTGGCTTGCGGCTTCCTCCAGGAGACCTCGCCCCTTATGGTCCAGAAGCGGGCCCTCTTGGAGGCGGTGGCCTACAACACTCCAGGTGTTCCTCACCCTCTCTTTGCCTTTACCCCGGATCCTCAAGGCTCTCTTCCCTCGGCCCTTCGATTAGAAAGACAAGCCCTGAAGGGGCCTCGTTCTACGCCGTTACCGGCGGGATGGCCGGCGCAGGGGCCGCCTATCCGCCCGTGTCCCGGGAAAGCCCTTCGCTGGGAAAGAGGAAATGATGCCACAAGAGCCATATTGGTGAACGGAAATCCGGGTTACCCACCCAAGCTCTTCTCGATCCCATTTTTTCCTCTTCGATCGAAGCTGCCTCGGTCGACGGGCCCCGGATTACATGGAAAGGGGAACGAAGGATCGAAGGGAGAGATCCCGGTGGAAGCCGCACCGCCGGATCCGCGCTTCGTAAAGGCGCTCCACCCCGCCTAAGCGAAGGGGCTGAACATTCTGGGTGCTCCGTGGTGGCGAACGCGGGAAGGCTTGTCGGCTGCTGCGTGTTCTCAGGATCTGAACCCGGTGTTCCAGGGCTCGGGAAGGGAATGCGCCGAGTCCCGATAGAAGAATTTCCTGATCCTTTCGGCAATAATGTCGAGCTCGGCTTTCTGGGTCGTCCTCCTTTCCGGTGTTTCTTTTGCCTTCCCGTAATAGGGAATGACGTGGATGTGCAGGTGGAAAACTTCTTGGCCTGCGGCACGGCCGTTTAATTGTACGATGCGGATCCCCGAAGCCCCCAGAGCTTCCCGCAGCACTTCAGCGATCCTCCGTGCCGCTACAAAGAGCCGTGCCACTTCATTATCAGGTAGCTCCCAGATGTGGACGTAGTGGCGTTTGGGGATCACCAACGTGTGCCCTTCGTTTATCGGCCTTATATCCAAGAAAGCGAGTACCCCTTCGCTCTCGTACACAACCCTCGCTGGGGCCTCACCACGCACGATCCTGCAGAAGACACAGCTTCCCATGGATGTAAGATTTAAACGTCGCGTGAAGTAGCTATGGGGGAGGTAAATCGATATCCGGGAGCTCCTGCGCCAACTCCTCGAAGAGGTCATCCTCGATGAAGATAGGGGAACCCATCCGCAACGCCAAGGCCACCGAATCGGAGGGCCGGGCATCTACCTTGCGGATCTTCCCCGAAGGGAGGCGAAGCCAAAGATGGGCGTAACACACTCCCTCCACCACATCCACTAGGACCACCCGGTCCAGGGAACAGCCCAGGGAATCAAGAAGTGCTTTCATGAGATCGTGGGTGAAGGGACGTGGCGGGGGCGTTCCTTGCAGATGAAGGAGGATGGACATCGCCTCAGGTGCACCGATTCTGAGGGTGATATAACGGGGAACCACCAAGTCCTTCAACAGAAGGATAGGGGCACGGGATTCCTGATCGAAAGCAATTCCCCCCACAACGAGTTCCCTCATCCTATCTTCCCCCACGAGCTAACGCACCACTTCGCAACGTCGCCTGTCATTATAGTGGTTTTTCCTTTCTCTTCCGAGCTTTACTAGCTCCCTCCTCAACTTAAGCACCCTCTACTCCGGCTCCGGTGGAGTGCAGCCTTTTCGCACCTTCGGTGGGCTGTTCTTTAGGAAACTTATCGGTAAAAATCACGTGATGGAAGAAGAAAGGCTGCGGGAGCACCTGGCGATTATCGACCGTACGATCCTTGTACGGAGGGTTACCCTGGGGTCCTTCTGTATCCTCGCCGTCGCGGTACTCCTCTCCTCGAAGATCTCGCCCCTTAACCCCCTCTTCTCGGTTCCGTTTCTCTGGCTCCTCCTCACCGTGCCCTTCGAACACCTCGTGCACCGCCAGCGCACATTGCGTGCCGTCCAAAACGTCCATGCCGCGTTCTTCGTCATTGAGGTTTTGTTCGTCGGGTACCTGGTACACCGCTTGGGGGGCGTGGAGTGGATCGGCGTGATGTTCTATCTCTTTACCGTAATGTACGCTAACTTCTTCCTTCCCCGAGCCGCGGGGTACCTCGTCACCGGCCTTGCCACCGGAAGCTATGTGCTGGTGGCGTTCTTGGAATACCTCGGCCTCCTCCCCCATTTTCGACCCTTTTCCCATCGGACACCTCCATACCGTGACCTTTCCTACGTGTTGGCCACCGTGTTGGTGGGTGGGATAGGAATTTATGGAATCCTGGCGTTTACCGTGCGCGCGTTCGCCGATCTCTTCCAGCGAAAAAGCGAGGAGCTTGCGCGAAGGAAGGCGGTATTGGAAAGGCTCTCCTTGAAACTCCTTTCGGCCCGGGAGGAGGAACGAAGGAGGGTTGCCCGGAGGATACACGACGAGATGGGCCAAGCTCTGGCTGCAGCCCGTTGGGCCTTGGCGGCGGGGAAGGTGGAAGAGGCGGACAAGCTCCTGGCGGAACTCGGGGAGGGCCTGCGGGGCCTCGCCCGGGAGCTCAGGCCCCCTCTCCTGGACGAGTTGGGCTTGGGGGCGGCCCTGACAAACCTCCTTGAGGATTTTTCGGCCTCCACCGGGATCGCGGTGGAGAGGGAACTTCGTGTGGGACGATACCCACCCGAAGTGGAGATCGCGATTTTCCGCGTCGTGCAGGAGGCGCTGGAGAACGTACGTCGCCATGCCGGGGCCAAGCGGGTGATCGTGAGGATAAAAGAGCGGAACGGGAAGCTTGTCGGCTCGGTAACGGACGATGGGGTGGGCTTCGACCGGCACCGAATCTCCGAAGGGTTGGGGCTTTCCGGGATGAGGGAATGGATTTCCCTCGTAGGCGGGGAGCTCAAGGTGGGTACTGGGCCGGGGAAGGGCACCCGTATCGAGTTCGAGGTCCCCCTTCCGTCAAGCGAAACAACGTCATGAAAAGGGTATTGATCGTGGACGATCATCCCCTTGTGCGGGCGGGGCTACGGGAGCTCCTTCGGAGGGCGGGTTTTACGGTAGCCGGGGAGGCTTCCAGCGCGGCGGAAGCGGAGCGCCGGGCCCGCGATCTTGGGCCCGAACTTGTGATCTGGGATTGGGCGCTTCCAGACGGCGGGATGGAAGCCCTCGCCCGATTCCTAAAAAGCTTCCCGGGGGTAAGGGTACTGGTGGTGAGCGCCTTCTTGGGGCCGGAGCTCGCTTGTGCGTTGAGGGAGATGGGGGCGCGGGGAGCGATCGCCAAGACCGCGGCGCCAGGGGAGCTACTGCAGGCGGTGAAGGCCATAGCACAGGGTGAGGAGGCCTTTCCGGAGGCAGCGTACCTTTCCGCTAGGGAGCGGGAGGTACTGGCGTTACTGGGAAAGGGCTGGGGGAACGCGGAAATCGCGGAACGACTCGGGATCTCGGTGAAAACAGTGGAGGGACACCTCGAACGGCTGAAACGCAAGCTTGGATGTCCTTCAACCGCAGCCCTACGGGCGTTGGCGATCAAAGAGGTCACGGACGAGGGGCGATGGGAGAGCCGGTCCGGGCCGTGATAGCGGACGATCACCCCGTGGCCCTTGCTGGGCTTGAGGAGGTGCTGCAGCGGGCCGGGATCGCGGTGGTGGGGCGAGCCCGCACGGGGCGAGAGGCCTTATCCCTCTTGCGACAATTCAGACCAGACGTGGCGGTGGTGGACGTGGCCCTACCGGAGCTCTCCGGCCTGGAGGTGACGCGACGGGCACGGGAGCTCGGGGTCCCGGTGGTCCTCGTCTCCATGTATGACGTGGAAGCGCTGATGCGAGAAGCCGTAAAGGCAGGGGCTGCGGCTTTCGTCTCGAAGATGGCCTTGCCCCAAGAGATAGTCGATGCGGTGCGCTCCGCGGCCGAAGGAAAGGCCTTGCTCAATGGTGCCGCTTCCCCAGAGGCCACGCATCACACTTCGTTGACCCCTCGGGAGCGTGAGGTGGTAAAGCTCTTGGCGGAGGGAAGGAAGCTCAGGGAAATCGCGGAGATACTTTGCCGCTCCCCCGCCACGGTGAGGGCGCAGAAGGCTTCGGCGATGCGAAAGCTCGGGGTTCACTCCACGGCGGAGCTCATCCGCCGCGCTCGGGAACTGGGGATCTTCCCACCCTAATCCGTACCCAGCAGCAAACCACTCCCCTGGCGGGCCACGCGGATCCCCAGCGATAAGCGGATGCCCGCACCCGAGGCCGTGGCCCAGTTGGCCGAGAGGTGGAGCTCTTCCGTTGCGGCTACGACCACGTGCTTCACAAGTCAGGGACATAGTTCAAAAGGGGAATTCCGGGACCTCGGCCTCGATGAAGTCGGCGACGGCCTCGGGATCCTTGGGGAGCACCTCGATCCCATTGGGCACCACTACCGCCCGGTCCGTGATCACCGCCAGCACCGGGATACGTCCCGCCAGCGGTTCGCCGGAGGAATAGATCTCGATCTTGGGGTAGGGACTTGTCTTGAAACCTTCCAGGATCACGAGGTCCAGGTCTCCGAGGAACCTCCTGATGAAGTCCGACACATCGGTGCCGTGGTGATCCCAGAAGAGGGCCCCGTGACGATCGGAATACATCAGGACCCTCTCGGCCCCGGCGAGGCGGTGGCGGTGGGTGTCCTTGCCCGGGGAATCCGGCTCCACTTGAGGGGAAACGTGCTTTACCGTGCCCACGCGGAACCCCCGAGCCCGCAGCACCGGGATCAGTTCGCAGATAAACGCCGTCTTCCCGGATCCTTTGTGTCCAATGAATGCCACGGCCTTCAATTGTCCTCCCGCAGGGGCGCCAGCTCGCCGAGCCCCAGGCCGCGCAGCTTCTCCGGTGTGGGGCCTTTTTCGTCCCAGCCGCGGAGGCGGTAATACTCGTCGATCTCCTCCTGGAACTCCCGTTCCGGAATGGGCCGGTTCGCCGACTTGCCTCGGGGAAGGGGCTCGTGGAACCGCCGGGGAAGGCGGTCATGCTCCCTCCTGTACCCCACAAGCCCGGAATAAAGCCGCAGGAGATTGAAGTTGCGCTCGCCGATCAGGAGCATCTCCTTCGGGGTAAGCTCCATCCCCGTCGCATAGCGGAGCAGCTCACGTATCATCGGGAAGTTGTAATTCGGCCCCGTCTCCCGGGTGACGAACACGCACATAACGAGGGAGTTGGTGAAGGACCGAAGATCCTCATAAAGTTTCACCAGATGCGCCTTTCCCTTCAGGGCGAAGCGGTCCATGCCTTGCTTTACGCCGAGCTCCGGGGTGGGGGCGTCGCCCTCGATCATGGTATCGTGCGTCCCCTCGAGATGGGTCGCGCCCCGGGGGCTCACGGCGTAGGAGATCCCCAGCCCCACCTTCCCCCGGGGCTCGTGCATCGGCACCTCCACCCCTTTGACGGTCATCGCGTACTCCGCCCCTATCCGCTCGGCGAAGCACTCCGTCCCCGCAGCAATCTCATCGCCCAGGCCCTCCCGGTTCCCGATCCGCTCCACCCATGCTACGATCGTCCCCGGATCCCCCCATGGAATTTGCTCTTCGATGAGTCCCTTCTCCGAAGCCTCCATTAACGTTGCGATGGCGACGCCCACGGATATGGTGTCGAGGCCGTAAGCGTTGCAAAGCTGATTGGCGAGGGCAACGGCCGATAGGTCGGAACACTTGCACAGGGAGCCAAAGGAGGCCAGGGTTTCGTATTCGGGCCCCCCATAGCGAGGCTCCACCGTGCGCCCGCGGAACTCGGCGCGCACCACCCGCTTACAACGGATCGGGCAGCCGGCACAGGTCTCCCGATCCACCAGGATCGTCTCCGCCATCCGCTTCCCGCCGATCGCCTCGGCCTCGTCGAAGACCCCGTCGCGGAAGTTCTCGGTAGGGAGGATGCCCATCTCCGAGAGCCAGGTGAGGCCCCGGGCGGTGCCGTATTTGCCGAGCTCCACGGCCCCGGGGTCTTCCACGAGGGAGCGGGCGAACTCGGCCCGGGCCCTGAGGAAGGCCTCGGGGTCGGCGAGCTCCTTCTCGAGGTGCCCCTTCACCACCACGGCCTTGAGGCGCTTCGATCCCATCACCGCGCCGAAGCCCGGCCTCCCGGCGGCACGGGTCCTGTCGTGGATGATGCACGATTGGATCACGAGCTTTTCCCCGGCCGGGCCGATGCAGGCCACGCGTGCCCCGGGGTGCCGGCGGCGGAGCTCCTCGTCCACCTCGCCGGTGAACTCGCCCCAGAGGCCGTCGGCCTCGCGGAGCTCCGCCCTGCCCTCGTAGAGCAGCAGATAGACGGGACGGGGAGCGATCCCCCGGACGATGATCCCATCGTACCCCGAGCGGCCCAGCTCGTGGGCGAAATACCCTCCGGCATAGGAGTCCGAGATGGAGTTGGTTTTGGGGGATTTAGCTGCCACCACATGCCTCCCTGCCCCGGCGACCCCGGTTCCCTGGAGGGGGCCCGTGGCGAAGATGAGAACGTTTTCCGGGCCCAAAGGATCGGCATTAGGGGGGAGGAGTTCCAAAAGCAGCCGTGCCGCGATCCCCCGTCCCCCGAGGTGCAACTCGTACCAGCGCTCCGGTATCTCCCTTTCTCCGACCTCCCCGCTTGAGAGATCTACCTCCAGGTACCTCCCCCAAACCCCCTTCATCATCCCTCCTTGCTTCTCCGTGAACGCACGGGTAGTTTAAAGGGAAGCATGGCGGAACGAAAGATTGTGGCACGCAATCGAAAAGCCAAACGGGATTATGAGATCGAGGAAACCTACGAGGCGGGGATCGTGCTTACCGGCTCTGAGGTCAAATCCCTTCGAGCGGGTCGGGTCTCATTGGACGGGGCATACGCGAAAGTGGTGAACGGCGAGGTCTTCCTCTACGACATGCACATCGCTCCATACGACAAAAGCTCGGCCCATACCGGCCATGATCCCGAGCGACCACGAAAGCTCCTTTTGAAGAAGCGGGAAATCGCACGTCTGGCGGGCAAGGTGGCCATGTCCGGGTACACGTTGGTGCCCCTCTCCCTCTATTTCAATAAACGGGGACTTGCCAAAGTGGAGCTCGCAGTAGCCCGGGGGCGCACCAAGGCGGACAAGCGCCGCAAACTCATAGAGGAGGAAGAGGAGCGCCGCGCCCGCGAGGTCATGAAACGTTACCGGTTCTGAAGAAAAAACCGTTCCCTTAGGAGCCTGTTGCTCAACGGTTACCCTGGTAGATGGGTCCAGCCTGGGGAACCTTGCTTTCACACAGGTTGGGGAGCGTTCTCCGCCTGACCACCCCGCAAACACCAGCTTGAGGAGGCTGTAGAAGGCACACAGGAGGCGGAGCTCGCTCTTGTGTGCCCTCCTCCGCCGCAAGGGCTTTCGCTTGCCCCACCACCTTCCCCAGCCCATACAACGCCCGCCTCCTCAATGAAGTTGTGACTTTTTTAAGTTCACCCGTGGCAAGTCCGAGGGGCTGGCCGGGTTTGTGCAACAGGCCCTGAAGCTCGGTTTGTTTTTTATGTTGAAAGACTTTCCACTTCCAACCTATAATGGCCAAGCTTCGGAAAGGAGGGAAGTCCGATGGTGGAAATCCGTTGGCACGGGAGGGGCGGTCAGGGAGCCAAGACCGTCTCCCAAATCCTGGCGCAGATCGTGCTGCGCGAGGGAAAGCATGTGCAAGCGTTTCCCGAGTACGGCCCCGAGCGCTCCGGGGCGCCGGTGCGGGCCTACGACCGCATCTCCGAAGACGAGATCCGCGTCCACTCCGGCGTCTACCACCCGGACATCGTGGTGGTGATCGACGAGACGTTGCTGGAGTCCGAGAACACCACCGAGGGGCTGAAGCCCGATGGCGTCCTCATCGTGAACACGTCCCGTTCCGAGGAGGAGATCCGTAAAGCGACGGGCTTCCCGGGGAAGATCATCGCCTTCGATGCCACCAAGATCGCCCAGGAGGCGGGCACCGGGTTCCCCAACGTCCCCATGCTCGGGGCGGTGGTAGCGGTATTGGGCACCGAGCCCGGGATTGCCGAAGAAGAACTGAGGGAGACGCTTTCCCACCGGCTCTCCCCGGAGGTGGTGGAGAAGAACCTCAAAGCCTTCCGGGCCGGCTACGATGCGGCGAAGGGGGTGTACGTTGGCGGTTGAGCTCAAATCCTGGAAGGAGCTTCCCGTAGGCGGCGTGATCCCCGGCGGCGCCACCCCGGAGCTCAACAAGACTGGGTCCTGGCGCGCCAAACGTCCCGTTTGGAACGCGGAGAAGTGCGTCCACTGCCTGCAGTGCTGGCTCCACTGCCCCGACAACTCCTTCTTCCTTAAGGAACAGAAGATCACGGGGATCGACTACGACCACTGCAAGGGCTGTGGGGTATGCGCCGCCATCTGTCCCGTGGGAGCCATCGAGATGGTTCCCGAGCGAGGGGGTGGCCGATGAGGAAAGTTATGACAGGACACAAAGCGGTGGCCGAGGCGATGCGCCAGATCGAACCGGATGTGGTGGCGGTCTATCCCATAACCCCCCAGTCGGAGATCGCGGAGTACTACGCCGAGTACGTACATAACGGGATCGTCAAGACGGAGCTCATCCCGGTGGAATCGGAGCATTCGGCGATGTCCGCCTGTGTGGGGGCCTCGGCCGCAGGGGCCCGGGTCATCACCGCCACCGCGTCCCAGGGCCTGGCCCTGATGGTGGAGGTGCTCTACGTCGCCGCCGGGCTCCGCCTCCCCATCGTGATGGCACTGGCCAACCGGTCCCTCTCGGCGCCCATCAACATCCACTGCGACCACTCCGATGCTTACCTCGCGCGGGATTCCGGGGCCATCCAGATCTTCGCCGAATCGGCTCAGGAGGCCTACGACTACATGATCATGGCCCAGAAGCTGGCCGAGAACGCCAAGGTGAGACTCCCTGTGATCGTGAACCTGGACGGCTTCACCCTCACCCACTCCTCCCAGGTGGTGGAGACCCTGCCCGATGAGGCGGTGAAGGATTTCGTAGGGGAGTACGATCCCCCCTACCCTCTGCTCGACGTGGACAGGCCGGTCACGTGGGGCGTCTTCGCCATGCCCGACTACTATTTCGAGCTCAAACGGGCCCAGCAGGCGGGGATGGAGGCGGCCCCCGAGGCCTTCCTGGAGATCCAAAAAGCCTACTCCGAGCTTTGTGGCCGTCCCTACAAGGGCTTCTTCGAGGCCTATAAGCTCGACGACGCCGAGCGCGTGATCGTCGTCATGGGCTCCACCGCCGGCACCGCCAAGGCGGTGGTGGACGAGCTCCGGGACAAAGGCGAGCGGGTGGGGCTCCTCAAGGTGTGGCTGTGGCGGCCCTTCCCCCGAGCGGAGATCGCCGAGGCCTTGGCGGGGGCGAAGGCCGTGGCCGTCATGGACCGGGCCATCTCCTTCGGGAACCTGGGCGCGTTGTATCTTGACGTGGTGTCAGGTTTCGCCGGCCGTCCCGGTCCCACCTTCGTGAACTACATCTACGGCCTCGGGGGACGCGACGTCCCCATGGAGCACATCGCCGAGGTGTTCGAGGGGCTGAAGGAGGCCGAGACCGGGGAGCTTCGGTACCTCGGCTTGCGGGAGTGAGGAGGAGAAGGTGCCCAGCATAAAGGTATTGGCCAAGCGAGAAGAAGAAAGGGGACCCCGCTTCACCGGGGGCCATTCCCTGTGCGCGGGATGCGCCGAGCCCATGATCGTACGCACGGTCCTGAACGCCATCGAGGACCCGGTGGTTGTAGCGAGCCCCACCGGGTGTTTGGAGGTGGCCTCCAGCCGTTACCCCACCACCGCCTGGAACGTCCCCTGGATCCACTCGGCCTTCGAAAACGCCGCCGCCACCATTGCCGGAGTGGAAGCGGCCTACAAGGCCCTCTCCCGCAAGGGGAAGGTGACCAAGAAGATCAGGTTCGTGGTCTTCGGCGGCGATGGCGGCACCTACGATATCGGCCTCCAAGCCCTCTCGGGGGCCCTGGAGCGGGGACACGATTTCCTCTATGTGGTCCTCGACAACGAGGCCTACATGAACACCGGGGTGCAGCGCTCCTCCGCCACCCCGCGGTGTGCCCACGCCACCACCTCCCCCGCGGGTTCGGTCGTCCCCGGGAAGCCCCAGGACAGAAAGGACCTCACCGAGATCGTGGTGGCCCATCGCGTGCCCTATGTGGCCCAGGCATCGGTGTCGCACCTCATCGACCTTGCGAACAAGGTGGAGCGGGCGATGCAGTACGAGGGGCCCAAGTTCATCAACGTCCTCTCCACTTGTCCGTTGGGATGGCGGGTTCCCCCGGACAGCGCCGTCAACGTGGCGAAGCTCGCGGTGGAGACATGCTGTTGGCCCCTCTACGAGGTGGTGGAGGGAGTTTACAAGATCACCTACAAGCCCAAGGAGAAGCTCCCCATCGAAAAGTGGCTCGAGCCCCAGGGGAGGTTCCGGCACCTCTTCCGTCCGGAGAAGAGGGAGGACATCATCCGGGAGCTCCAGGAGGCAGTGGACCGCCACTGGGAGGAGCTCCTGCGCAAGGAGCGGTGCACGCAAGGAGGCTAACGCGGGACCAGCGGCCCAGGCCGTTTTGGCACGGCCTGGGCCGCGATGTATTGATGGGGGCGGTGGTGGGGGCCGCGGTGGGGGCGGGGTTCCGTGACCT
>JAGGWU010000123.1 GCA_021163465.1 Candidatus Bipolaricaulota bacterium | reverse complement strand
GCCCTGCACATACCCCTGACGGGCCTTCATGATCCGGCTCTCGGGGTCCGTCGGGTTCACCTTGGCCCCAGGATCCGGCTGGGGGATCCGGGGGCTTCCGACCCCGCCCCTTCTTCCCGGACCTCCCCTCGCCACGGGCGTCACGTTCCTCCGCCGCCCTCCTCTCCAACTCCTCCTTGGCCCGCTTGAGCCGCTCCAGCCGCTTGTTGCGGTCCACAAGCTCCTCCGGAACTTCCTCCCCAACCCGGGCCTCCTCGGCCGCATCCGCCGCCTCCGCCTCCCGCAACATCCGCTCCACCTCTTCCCCCACGTGCTGGTAAGTACGGTTGGGAGATAGGGAGGCGTTCCCGGCCATCTTCGTCCCGTCCACCACCGCCCACCTTGACCAGCCCCGTCCACACAACCACAGCACCTCCGTGAACAGCCCCGCAAGCTCCTCCCGGAACCTTCGGCGGAAGCAGAGATGGTGGCGTGGTTCGGGACCTCGTTCCCGGTGATCGCATGGGCGCCACGTTCTCTTGAGGGGCCTGCTCGATCTTCCGGGAGGAGCGGATCCCGGTGCAGTAGGCGTAAAAATAGCGCCACCGTCACCTTGGGCGGGTAGGCCACCCTCCCCCAGCCGTCAGAGCGGTAGCGGCGGGAAGAGGAACAACTGATCCCGACCGCAATCGATGAAGTTGTAGCTTTCTTAAGTTCACCCGTGGCAAGTCCGAGGGACTAGCCGGGTTTGTGCAACAGACTCTCCAAGTTACGGGTTGCCAATATCCAAAAACGGAAATCCATCACCTAATTTTCGACCTTTTCGGCCGATTTCCGTTCAGAAACAAAGAAATTTGTCAGCCACGGACACGCCCTTGGATCTCCAGGGCCCGCTCGATGGCCTCGGTATCCACAACCCCTTTTTCAAGAAGGATCTCCCCAATCCGTTTCGCCACCCCATTGCGCTGAAGCTTCAGGGCTTCCTCCACGTGTTCGGGTTTAACTGCGCGGAGATCGACCAGGATTTCGCCCAATTTCTTGTCTTTTTCGAAATATTCCTCCAGGATCGAGAGGACTACCGAGGATCGGGAGCGCCTCTCCCGACGTGCCTTTTCGTCCAAAAGCCTAACAAGGTATGCATCCTCCTCGCTAAAATACAATGTGACCTGCATCCAACCTCCTTACTTAACGCTTTTTCCCGATAGCCGGTCCTTTACCCCTTTGAGCTCCAAATAATTATTTAAAACATCCGGATGTAGTAGTCAAGGATGGAAAGTAGGTGCCCGAAACTCGGCGCCCTACGCAAGGCCTCAGGCTTTGACGACCGACCGAGGAGATTACCTCGGTCCGTCAGGAGCAAGTCTCACAAGATGCGCGCTACCGGAGGATTTCCACATCTTGTCCTGGAACGGCCGGCAAGGGTTATGCCAAAATCAAGGCCAAAAGCCCCACCAGGAAACAATAAAAAGCGAAGGGGAAAAGCCTCCCCCGGGAAAGGAACACAAGGAGCGTCTTGATCGCTGCTACTCCGCTGAGGAAAGCTGCCATCCCCCCTACAATCAACCCTTGAGCATTTACGATCCCTGTTCCATGGGGTCGACAAAGCACGGAAAATAGGCTTGCGCCACCGATGGCAGGGATGGCCAAGAGAAACGAAAACCTCACTGCCTCACGGACATTTAGTCCCAACAAGATCCCCACCGAAATGGTGGCCCCGGAACGGGATATCCCCGGCAGAAGGGCAGCCGCTTGGGCGATCCCCACCCCAAGCGCCGTCCACAAACCAAGTGCCCTTTCCACCCCCCTTTTTCGGACCCGCTCCGCGGACAAAAGCAAGGCCCCGGTAACCAAAAGCAAACCCCCCGCCATTCGCGGCGCCGAGAAGGCACGCTCTATCTCTTCCCGGAAAAGGAGCCCGACCAAGACCACGGGGGCCGTGCCCAAAAGAAGAAAGAAAAGATACCGGAGGCTTTTCGCCTCCCCCTTCGCAATCCCTACCACAAGCTCCGCGATCTCCCGACGGAAGCAGAGGATGACCGCAAGCAAGGTCCCAAGATGGAGCACCCCTTCCAATATGGTCCCCGGAGGATTTAGGCCAAGGAGGGCCTTACCGAACACTAAATGAGCCGAACTGCTTACCGGAAGGAACTCCGTGAGTCCTTGCACTACTCCAAGGATAAGATAGCGCCCCATTGCAACCGTCAGCCGAACAAGACAAACAGCACCAGAACCAGCAGAACCCCCACTCCTGCAAAGATGATCCAGGGAATTCCCTTTCCAGCCGAGGCCTCCGGCGTTCCCGAGGCGGCCTTGTCGGAGGTCGAACCGGCCGGGGCACTGACCACCAAGAGAAGGGGGGCATCCTGGTCAATCTTGAAACAGGCTTCTTCGTTGGGACAGTAGTTGTAAGTCACCCTTATCGTCAAGGGATACTCCCCGGGCTCGAGATCCCGCACACTTAGGGAGAGGGTGACGTCGATGGACTCCCCCGGTTTGAGACCTTCTACGGTCACGGTTTCGAGGCCTACCCCCTCGGGAACCCCTTCCAAACTTACCTTCAAGTCCTTGGCCTCGTAGGAAGAGATGTTCCGCAGCTCCAGGTTAAGGGGGACCTCCCCGGTGTATGTGGCGGAAAGGGAAAGACGCGGTGGAACCCGAAGGGAAAGGATGGGTCGGGGGGAGATCACAACCTCCCCTTGCTCCTTTTCTCGGTTGCCTTCCTCAAAACCCAGCCCAAGGAGCTCCTCGATCGTCCTTTTGACCTCCTCTTCCGCCAGGCCGAGCCACTTTCCCCGGATTATGCCCTGCTGGTCGATGAGGTAAAGCATGGGGATCGCCTTAACACGGAAGAGCACAGCGAGTTCGCTGTCGTAACCTTTGCCGTCCCAATACTGGGGCCAAGGAAGCTCAAAGTGCTGGACGAAGTCCAGGGCCTGCTCCCGGGATAGGTCAAGGTTTACCCCGATGATTTCCAGGCCCTTGTCGTGATAGGCCTCATAAAGGCTTTTCATCTTCGGCATGGCCACCACGCAGGGAAGGCACCAGGAGGCCCAGAAGTCCAACAGCACTACCTTCCCCCGATATTGTGAGAGGGAAATCTCCTCCCCTTGCAGGCTCTCGAATGAAAAGTCCGGGGCTTCGGCCCCGATGTAGAGGGGAACCTTCGGCGGGACGTATTCGGTGGGAACCACCCTCACGGTACTTCCATCCGGGGAAACCTCGGCGAGCCTAAAGGAGGTCTCGCCGATGGTGAAGGGTTCCTCGAGGGAAAAGACCTCGTGTTCCCCCTCGTCCCCGTGTAGCACCCCATCCCCGTCCACGTCCACCACGTAGAAATCGGCCTCATCGTTGTAATTGCCGTTCACGTCGGCATCCACAAGGACGAAGGTGTACGCCTTCCCATCCAGCTTGAGCTCCCCCTTCATGGGGGTTTGGCCGATGAGGAAAAGGAACCCCCGGCCCGCGGGCCAGACGATGGAGAGTTCATAGGGCCGTCCGTGGACGGTGAAGCTTAAGTGCCAGAGCCACTCCTCCTCCGAGACAGGGCTTCCCCGCCGGCCTTCCGTCGCGGAGAGCACGCCGTCGCGGTCGAAGTCCACCGCCAGATAGGGGGTATTGTCCGTAAGGACCGCGAACATCAGGGGGTATTCATCCCCTCCCAGCTTGAGGACTCCGAAGAGGGACAAGGCAGGCTCGGGCCCCTGCCGCTTAAGCGGCCGCTCCAGGGAAGGATAAAGCCGGAAGACCGCCTCCCCCGCGGCCCAAGGCCCCAGCTCGTGCGCGGGAACGGGGGAAAGCGAGACCGTGACCTCCTCGACCCCCAACGCGAGGAAGGAAACCGAGAGGAGAAGGACACTTACGCAAAACGGCATCTTCATTTCCGGCCCCTTTCTTAAAAATTTTGCCGCCCTATTCTACGCCCCCTCGTAACCGGCGGGAAGCCGCCCGCAGCCTCCCCACCACAAGCTCCTTCCCCGCCAACGCCAGAAGATCGAAGAGCCCCGGCCCCACCGTCCTCCCGGACACCGCCACCCGGATAGGCTGCGCCACCTGCTTCAACTTAAGGCCCAGCTCCGCCAGCTTCCCCCGGATGCACTCCTCCACCGCTTGAGGCGTGAACTCCTCCAGCCCCTCCAGCGCCGCGGCGATCTCCTCCAGGGGGGCGGCGATCTCCGGGACGAAGAACTTCTCCGCCCCCTCGGGGACGGGGAGCTCACCGGGGAAGAGGAACCGGGCGGCGTGGGCCATGTCCACAAGGGTCTTGTTGCGCTCCCGCAAAAGCTCCGCCGCCCGCATCAACCGCTCCCTCCCCAGGGCCGCGACGGCCTCCCTGGTCGCCACCCCTTCCTGGACGATGTACTCCGCCAGGAGATCCGCCAACCTCTCCGGATCGGTCCGCTTCAGCCACTCGTGGTTGAGCCAGAGGAGCTTGGCTTCGTCGAACACGGCGGCGGAACTCCGCACCCCATCGAGGTCGAAATGGCGGATGAGCTCCTCCCGGGTGAAGATCTCCTGGTCCCCGCGGGACCACCCCAGCCGGGCGAGGAAGTTGACCAACGCCTCGGGGAGGAACCCCCGCCGGCGGTACTCCAGCACCGACACGGCCCCGTGGCGCTTGGAGAGCTTGGTCCGGTCCGGACCCAGGATCAGGGGGATATGGGCGAAGGCCGGCGGATCCCACCCCAGCGCCTCGTAGATCCAGAGCTGTTTGGGGGTGTTGTTCAAGTGCTCGTCTCCCCGGATCACGTGGGTCATCCCCATGTCGTGGTCGTCCACCACACAGGCGAAATTGTAGGTGGGGGTCCGGTCGGAACGCAGGATCACGAAGTCCTTGAACTCGGAGTTGGAGAACTCCACCCGCCCCAGGATCAGGTCCTCCACCGCGGTGGTCCCGGACCGTGGGGCCCGGAACCACACCGCGCCCTCGGATTCGTAGGCGGCGCCCTTTGCGAGAAGCTCCTCAGCGATCTCCCGGTGGCGCTCCAGCCGGTCCGTCTGGCGGTAGTACTCGTCCCAGTCCAGGCCGAGCCAGCTCAGGGACTCCTTTATCTGGTCGATGGCCTCCTCGGTGGAGCGGGTGCGGTCGGTGTCCTCGATCCTGAGGATGAACGTCCCCCCGTGATGTCGGGCGAAGAGCCAATTGAACAGGGCCGTCCGTGCTCCCCCCACGTGCAAGTATCCCGTAGGACTAGGCGCGAATCTCACTCTCACGTTCGACATAACGTTGGATTTTAGCGTTTCCCCCACCCCTTTATAAGAAGATCGTTCTCGCCCAGAACGATGACACGTCACGCGTCACCCGTTACGCGTCGCTTTCATGAGCCGCACTGGATCCCCCGGCCACCACGGCGGCGAACACCCCCACCCGGGGCATGATGCAGTCCCCCACCATCTCCCTGATGGCACAACCCTCGTGACAGGGCTTCCCGATCTGGGTCACCCGGAGCCGGACCTCCCCCACCCGGATCTCCGCCCGATCCAGGAGGCTCACCTGGCGTCCCGGGGTGCCGGCGTGGGCGTCCCTCGGTGGTGGGACTCTTGGTGTTGCTCCTTTTGAGCGAGGCGGGGCCGTTCAAGGGATTGCTCTGGACCCCCCGGGCGATGGTGATCTCGCAGCTGGTGCTCATCACCCCCTTAGTTCTCGGGGTGGAGGCCCGACGGCGGATCGCGGCGGTGCCCGGGGGCTCCGGCGTTGGGGATCGGCCTGCCCCCCCCACTCGCATGGAGAGGCGGGTGGAGGCGGCGCTGGAGACGGTGGGGCTCGGCGGCTTCCCTTTCCGGCGGGCATCGTCACTCTCCCGGGGAGAGGCCCAGCGGGTGGCGTTGGCCCGGGCGTTGGTCCTCTCCACCCGCGACCCCTCCCAAGCCCAGAGGCTGGACGACAGGATCGTCCGCCTGGAGGAGGGGAGGATCGTGGAGGTGCTGGAACTCACCGCCCCTGGGGGATGAACTCCACCTCCGGGACTTCCAGGATCCCGTCGGCGAAAAGCAAGGTGGAGAGGCGGCTGGAACCCCCCGGGAGGAGGATCACGGAGGTGCCTTCCTCGGTCTCCTCCAGCCTTACCCGGACGAACTCCCACATCCCTTTGGCGGAGGCGAACCCCTCCGCGAGGACCGCGGGGACCCGGGGACGCCGCGGCTGGTTCGCACCCCCAGGAGCCGCTCCACGATGGGAACGATCACCTTGGCCCACACCACGGGCTTCCCCTCCGCCTGGGCGATGATGGTGGGCTTCCCCGGCTTCATCCACAGCCCCTGGAGGAGCACCTCCCCCAGGGACCCCAACACGGCGAGGGCGAGGTCCCTGACTCCCACCGACGATCCCCCGGAGATCACCACCAAGTCCGCCTCCTCCAGGGCCCGCTCCAGGACCTCCCGAAGGCCCTCGCCCGCTTTAGCTCCCGGGCCATGTGGGCGAGCCAGGGCCCTGGTGGTAAGGGAGAGGTCCTGGAGGTCGCACCGCTCCCGCAGCATCCCCACCAGCCGCACGATATCCCGCCTGAGGAGCGGCTCCCCCCGGTGAGCCGCACCCGTCGCACCCCGTTTACTCCTACCCGCACCGCCTCCACGATCCCCTAGAAGCGCAAAAGGTCCCGCTTGGGGAGAGGGTCGGAGCCCCGGCCCGGCAGTAGATGCAGCGGAGGTCGCAGCGGTCGCCCACCGAGACCCGGTGGTAGGTGATCTCCCGGCCGAAGGCATCCGCGATCGGCTTCCCGCCCTCATCCGTCTCCGCGGTGCGGGAATCGCTTACGGTGATCACATAGCATTTCACCTTCTCGACCCGAAGATGCTCGTGTCCGGGAGTATGCGGTCCCGGGGGCGCGACGCGCCAGTTGCCTTGGGATCAGGAGATGATGGCGGTGGCGATGCCGAAGTAGATGAGGAGGCCGGTGACGTCCATCACCGTGGTTATCAGGGGGCTGCTCACCACCGCCGGGTCCAGGCGGAGCTTGGTGAGGAGGATGGGGAGAAGGCTCCCCACCAAGTTGGCGAAGAGCACGATGAACACCACCGCAAGCCCCACGGCCGTGCTCACCCGCAAATCCCCCTTCCAGATGTAGCTCCAAAGATAAAGGACGCTCCCCAGGGCCGTCCCCAAGAGGATCCCCACCGCCGACTCCTTGGCCACCACCGATAACCACCGCCTGAGGGTTAGCTCCCCGGTGGCGATGGCGCGGATGATGAGGGTGGCGGATTGGGTGCCGGTATTCCCCCCCGTGTCGATGAGGACAGGGATGAAGGCGGCCAGGGCGATCACCTTCCCCAACACCTCCTCGAAGGCGGAGATGACGCTCCCCGAGAGGAACCCCGCCAGGGCCAAGAGCAGAAGCCACACCACCCGCTTGCGGAAAAGCACGAGGGTAGAGGCCGCGGTGTAGCTCGTCCCCAAGGGAACCACGCTGGCCCCCTTCTGCACGTCCTCGGTGAACTCCTC
>JAGGWU010000040.1 GCA_021163465.1 Candidatus Bipolaricaulota bacterium | reverse complement strand
TCCGCGGGGGTATTGGGGCTGATATCCCAGGGGCTGGGGAGCCTCGCCCGCTCCGGGGTCCTTATTGCTGCAGTGGCCATCCTTTGGCTCAGCGCCTTCATGTCGGCGGTGGTGGACAACATCCCCTTCACCATCGCCATGGTGCCGGTGATCAAGGGCCTGGCAACACAGGGGATGGTGGTGGAGCCCGTTTGGTGGGCCCTGGCCCTGGGGGTGGGCTTTGGGGGAACGCCACCCCCATCGGGGCCACGGCCAACGTGGTGGTGATCTCCGTCTCGGAACGCACCCCTCATCCCATCTCGTACCGGCGTTGGTTATCGTCCGCCACCCCGGTTGCCTTTTTAAGCTGTGTGCTGGGGACCGTCTTCCTCATCCTGGGGATCGAGACCGGGTGGTTCCTGTAGAGAGCTCCGTCGTGGCCCCTCTTTTAAGCACCCGTTAAACTGGCCCCGAGATGAAGGGGTTGAGGAAACTGCGGGAAGGCCTTTGGCTTCTGGACACCGGTCAGTTCGGGATTCCCCGCTTGGGCGGAGTCTATATCCTGCGAAGCGGGGACGAGGCGGCATTGGTGGAGACGGGAACCTCCTTAGCCGCTCCCACCGTTCTCGGAGCCCTGGATGCTTTGGGAATCGCCCGGGAAGGGGTGCGAAAGATCTTCCTCACCCACATCCACCTCGATCACGGGGGCGGCGTGGGGGTTCTGGTGCGGGAGCTGCCCGAAGCCACGGTGGTGGTCCACGAACGGGGAGCGAAACACCTGGTGGATCCTTCGAGGCTCCTTGCTTCCGTTAAGGAAGCGGTGGGAGGGCGTTTCCCCCTTTATGGGACGGCGGAGCCTGTGCCCCGGGAAAGGATAGATCCCGTAGGCAATGAACGGACTTTCCGGGTGGGGGAGGAGGAGGTTTCGGCGATCCCCACCCCGGGCCACGCGCCACACCACCTCTGTTTCTACCTTCCCCGGACGGGGGAGCTCTTCACCGGGGATGCCGCAGGGCTCTACCTCGGGGGGAGGCTCTACCCCACTACCCCTCCTCCCAGCTTCGACCTGGAAAGGGCACTGGAGAGCTTACAGCGGGTTTCGGGCTTACGGCCCAGGCGCCTCCTCTACACCCATTTCGGCCCGGCGGAGGAGCCGGGAAGGCTCCTGCGCGAGTATGGGGAGGTCCTTGAGTGGTGGGTGGGAAAGATCAAGGCGGTCAGGGATTCCGCGTCGAGCGAAGAAGAAGCCATGAAAAGGCTCCTTGCCGACCAGGAGGTTACGGCCTATGCCCATGACGGCGACAAGGACATGGAGGAGCTGGCCATGAACATCCGCGGGGTGCTGGTATACCTCGGCCGCGGGAAATGATCGCCAAGGTCGCCCTTCCCGTCCCCAAGGTCGCTCCCTTCGACTACGAAGTCCCGGAGGGAATGCGGCTGGGGGTTGGCCACCGGGTTCGCGTGAGGCTGGGAAAGCGTTCCCTTTTCGGGATTGTGGTGGCCCTGCGGGAAGAACCCGAGCATCCGGGCCCCTTGCAGCCGATCCTGGAAGACATGGGCCTCGTGGTCCCCTATTGGGAGCTTCCGCTTTTGGAGGAGCTTTCCCGCCGGTATTTCGTCTCGTTGGGCATGACCCTTGAGCGTTCCCTCCCCCGGAGGGCGCGTCCCCGACCCCGGCGCCTGGTCTTGGGGGTGCCGCTCCCGGAGGCCCGCCGGGCCCTGGAAGGGCTCGCGGAACGTGCTCCGGCCCAGGCCAAGGTCCTGGAGCGGGCGTTGGTGGGTCCGGTGGAAGAAGGGACGCTCAAAGCCGAGACCGGGGTTTCGGGAGGCACGATACGGGCCTTGATCAAAAAGGGCCTCCTGCGGCCGGAATCCCTGCCCTTTGCTTTTCGTTTCCGCGAAAAGCCCAAGGCCTTGCGCCTTACCCCCCATCAGGAACGTGCCCTGGAGGCCATCACCGCGGGGGGGAAGTTCCTCCTTTTCGGGCCCCCGGCGGCGGGAAAGACGGAGGTGTATCTGCAGGCGGCGAAGGCGGCTTTGGAGGCGGGCGGAGATGTGCTCCTTCTGGAGCCCGAGGTGTCCCTCCTCCCCCAACTCTGGGCCCGTGCCCAGAATGCCCTGGCTCCGCGGGAGCCTTTGCCTCGGCTTTACTTCGGCGACATGCCCCCCGGGGAGCGATGGCGCACCTGGGAGGATGTGCTTCGGGGGAAGGCCCACGCCGCGGTGGGCACGCGCTCCGCGGTCTTCCTCCCCTTCGGCAAGCTCCGGCTCATAATCCTGGACGAAGAACACGAGCCCGCCTACAAGCAGGAGGAGATGGCCCCCCATTACCACGCCCGCGAAGTTGGAGAGCTCCGGGCCATGCGGGAGGGGGCGACGCTCCTCTTGGGCTCCGCCACCCCCAGCGTGGAGAGCTTCTTCCGGGCGGAATGCGGCAAATACGCGCTTTTGGAGCTTCCCCAGCGGGTGGTGGGGGAGCCGCCCGAGGTGCGGGCCGTTCCCCTGGGACCGGACGAGGTGATCACGGAGCCTCTGCGGGATGCGATGGAACGCCATCTCGATGCAGGGGGCCAGGTCCTCCTTTTCCTCAACCGCATAGGCTTCTTCACCGGGGCCTCCTGTCGGGACTGTGGCGCGGTGCTTCGGTGTGAGCGGTGCGAGGTAGCGTTGGTGTTTCATCTGGAGGAGAGGACGTTCCGTTGCCACGCTTGCGGGGCGGCGTACCCCCGGCCCCGGTGTCCCCGTTGTGGGGGGCAGCGGTTCCGGCTCTTCGGCGTGGGGACAGAGCGGGTGGAGTACGAAGCCAAGAGGCTCTTTCCCCGGGCCCGGGTGGAGCGCCTGGACTCGGAGACGGCCAAGAGAAGGGCCGAGATCCTGGAGGCATTGGCGGGCGGGAGGGTGGATATCCTGGTGGGAACCCAGATGGTGGGGAAGGGGCTGGATTTTCCCGGCATCGCACTGGTGGGGAT
>JAGGWU010000149.1 GCA_021163465.1 Candidatus Bipolaricaulota bacterium | reverse complement strand
GTGGTGGAGGAGACGTCATCGGGACTACTTCCGCGTGCGCACGAGGGAGGGCCGTGTGTTCGAACTCTACCATCATCGCGGGCCCGGCCGCCGTTACTGGGTGCTCCTACAGGAGCTCGCCTCGGGGCCGAGTGACAGCGGGTAGCCGGCCCCGAGGGCCCACGGTATATTTTTTGGTGGGGGTAGTCTGCCTAAACACACGGTGAAGGGCGGGGTTCAAAACCGCTATGGAGAGGATAATCATCAAGGGCGCCAGGGAACATAACCTCAAGGACATCGACCTGGAGATCCCCAGGAACCGCCTCGTGGTAATCACCGGGATCTCCGGGTCGGGGAAGTCCTCCCTTGCCTTCGACACCATCTACGCCGAGGGACAACGCCGGTACGTGGAATCCCTTTCCGCATATGCCCGACAATTCCTGGGCCTCATGGAAAAGCCGGACGTGGACTTCATCGAGGGCCTCTCCCCCGCCATCTCCATCGACCAGAAGGCCCGCTCCCACAACCCCCGCTCCACCGTGGGCACCGTCACCGAGATCTACGATTACTTGAGGCTCCTTTTCGCCCGGATCGGGAAGCCCCACTGCCCCAACTGCGGCCGTCCCATCGAGCGCCAGACCGCCCAGGAGATCGTGGACCAGATAATGGCCCTCCCCGAAGGGACCCGGGTGCAGATCATGGCCCCGGTGGTGCGGGGCCGGAAGGGCGAGTACCGGGGGTTGTTCGATGAGCTCCGCAAACAGGGGTTCGTGCGGGTAAGGGTCGATGGGTCCTTGAGGACCCTCTACGAGGAGATCGAGCTCGACAAGAACAAGAAGCACGACATCGAGATCGTCATCGATCGCATAAAGGTCTCGGACAAAAAGCGCGGGAGGATCGCCGACTCGGTCGAGACAGCGCTTAGGTGGGGCGAGGGCCTCGTGATCGTACAGCTCGTGGATCAGGGGGAGGAGCGGCTTTACTCCGAGCACTTCGCCTGCCCCGAATGTGGGGTATCCATCGCGGAGTTAGAGCCGAGGCTCTTCTCCTTCAACTCGCCGTATGGGGCGTGCCCCGAGTGCGGAGGGCTGGGGGTGCGGATGGTGGTGGACCCGGACCTCGTGATCGACAAACGCAAATCCATCCGCGAAGGCGGCCTCATCCCCTGGGCCAACTCCCGCTCCCGGTGGCTGTGGGCCCAGATCGAGGGGGTATGCCAGGAATATAACATCCCCATGGACGTCCCCTTGGGGAAACTGCCCAAGCGTAAGCTAGACATCCTCCTTTGGGGTACCGACGAGGAGATCCCCTTCGTCTACACCACCACCTACGGCAAGACCCGCACCTACTGGCGGTACTTCGAGGGCCTCATCCCCTCCCTGGAGCAGGCGTACCGGGAGGCCCAGACCGACGAGGAGCGGGAGGAGATCGAGCAGTACATGTCGGCGCTTCCATGCCCGGCGTGCAACGGGACGCGCCTCCGGCCCGAGGCCCTGGCGGTGACGGTGGGCGGGAAGAACATCCACGAGGTCACCCGGATGACGGTGAGGGAGGCCCTGGCCTGGTTTGCGAATCTAGAGGAAAAGCTCACCAAACGTGAGCGGATGATCGCCCACCAGATCCTGAAAGAGATCCGGGCGCGCCTGGAGTTCCTGGCCGATGTGGGGCTCGATTACCTCACCCTGGACCGGCCCGCCAATACCCTGGCCGGGGGGGAGGCCCAGAGGATCCGCTTGGCGACCCAGATCGGCTCCCAGCTCACCGGGGTCCTGTATGTATTGGATGAGCCCTCGGTGGGGCTCCACCCCCGCGATATAAGGCGGTTGCTGCGGACCCTGAAGCGCCTCCGGGACCTCGGGAACACGGTGATCGTGGTGGAGCACGACGAGGAAACGATGCGCTCGGCGGATTGGATCATCGATCTCGGCCCCGGGGCCGGGGTCCACGGGGGGTACGTGGTGGCCACCGGCACCCCAGAGGAGATCGCCCGCTGCGAGCGATCCCTCACGGGGCAGTACCTCGCGGGAAAGCGCGCAATTCCCATACCTACGGAGCGTCGGAAGCCCAGCGACAAATGGCTTATCGTCCGGGGCGCCCGGGAGCACAACCTGAAGAACATAGACGTGAAGTTCCCGTTGGGGCTTTTCGTCTGCGTCACCGGGGTCTCCGGTTCGGGGAAATCGACCCTGGTGGAGGAGATCCTCTACCGGGGGGTGGCCTGGAAGCTGGGGCTGCACGCGCCCAAGCCCGGTGCCCACGACGATATCGAGGGCGTGGAGCACATCGACAAGGTGATCGTGATCGACCAGTCCCCCATCGGGAGGACCCCCCGCTCCAACCCCGCCACCTACACCAAGGTCTTCGACGACATCCGCAAGGTCTTCGCCGCCACCCCCGAGGCCAGGATGCGGGGGTATTCCCCGGCCCGGTTCTCCTTCAACCTGAAGGGGGGGCGCTGTGAGGCCTGCCAGGGTCAGGGGAAGGTCAAGATCGAGATGCACTTCCTCCCCGACATCTATGTCCCCTGCGACGTGTGCAAGGGGGCCCGCTACAACAAGGAGACGCTCCAGGTCCGCTACAAGGGCAAGAACATCGCCGAGGTCCTCGAGATGACGGTGGAGGAGGCCTTGAAGTTCTTCGAGAACGTTCCCCCCATCCGGCACAAACTCCAGACCCTGTACGACGTGGGCCTCGGCTATATAAAGCTCGGCCAGCCCGCCACGGAGCTCTCCGGCGGCGAGGCCCAGAGGATAAAGCTCGCGCGGGAACTCGGCCGTCGGGCCACAGGAAGAACCCTCTACATCCTGGACGAGCCCACCACAGGACTCCACCCCGAGGACGTGCGCAAGCTCTTGCAGGTATTGCATCGGCTTGTAGACGCGGGGAACACGGTGGTGGTGATCGAGCACAACCTGGACGTGATCAAGACCGCCGACTGGATCATCGACCTCGGCCCCGAGGGGGGTGAGGGGGGCGGGAGGATCGTGGCCGAGGGCCCCCCGGAGGCCGTGGCCACGGTAGAGGGATCCCATACCGGGCAATTCCTGCGCCGCGTCCTTCCCATGGCGGGGGCGACCCTTGGTTGATCAGGAGACGCGTCGGATAAGGGCCCGTCCCTTGTCGCCCTGGATATAGGCCGCTAGCATCGGGGTATGCCGGGGAAACTGGAGGTCATCACGGGGTGCATGTTCGCGGGGAAGACGGAGGAGCTTTTACGGCGGGTGGAGCGGGCGCGGATCGCAAAGAAACGGGTGCTTTTGTGTAAGCCGAGCCTGGATACGCGGTATTCGGAAACCGAGGTGGTCACCCATTACGGCCGTTCCCTCCCGTGTCTCCGGCTTCCCATCGAGGTCTCCTTGGCGGAACTCGAGCGCCGCGCCGGGGAGGATCTGGGGAAAGCGGACGTGGTGGCGTTCGACGAGGCACACTTCTTCGGCCCGGATTTTCCCCAGCTTTGCGAGGAGCTGGTGGCCCGGGGTAAGCGGGTGATCGTCGCCGGCCTGGACCTCAACTTCAGGGCCGAACCCTTCGGGCCGATGCCGGTGCTTTTGGCCCTGGCCGACGAGGTCACCAAGCTCCAGGCCGTTTGTGTGGTGTGCGGGAAGCCCGCCACCCGGACCCAGCGGCTCGTCGACGGAAAGCCCGCCAAAGGGGGGCCGGAGATCCTCATCGGGGGTCTGGAATCCTACGAGGCCCGTTGCCGGGATTGCTTTGTCCCCCCGGTGTAACCCGTTTTGTGAGGCCGCTGGGGGCAGGGCCGAGTTCCCCGGTCTCGGGAGGCCGGGGAGGTTACACTAGGGCGGGATGGGAAGGTATGTGCTCAGGCGCTTGGTCGGAGCTTTCCTTACCTTGCTGGTCATCTCCTTCGTGGTGTTCCTTTCCTTGAACGTCCTTCCCGGGGACCCCGCTCGGCTCGTGGTGGGCCTCGAAGCCTCCCCCGACCTCTACCAGAAGGTGAGGGTTGAACTGGGCCTCGATCGCCCCTGGATCCTGCGATACCTGTTGTGGATAGGGAATATCTTTCGAGGGGATCTAGGAAGATCCCTGCACTATCGTCGTCCCGTAGGGGAGCTGGTGGGGAATGCCCTGGCCGTGAGCTTCCCGTTGGCGGGATTGGCCCTTTCTTTCACCCTTGCTTTTGCCTTCCTCCTCGGCGCGATAGCGGCCCGACGGGCGGGCTCGCCCCTCGATGCCTTCGTGATGGGGCTATCTCAGGTGGGCCTGGCGGTGCCGGAGTTTTGGCTTGGGTTCCTTTTGATCCTCCTTTTCTCCCTCAAGCTCAGGGCCCTTCCCGCGGGAGGGTTTCCCGGGTGGGAAAAAGGCCTCTCCGCCCTCACCCACCTCCTCCTTCCCGCGTTTTCCCTGGCCATACCTCGGGGGGCGTATCTCGCCCGGATGGTGCGAAGTTCCCTCCTTTCCACCCTAAAGGAGGGCTACATCGCCGCCGCGAGATCGAAGGGTGTTCCTGAAAGATGGGTGCTTTTTAGGCATGCGCTGCGCCCCGGCTTGATCCCGGTGGTCACTTCGGCGGGGATGGTGTTCGGCAGGCTGCTTGCGGGGGCCATCGTGGTGGAGAACCTCTTTTACGTGCCGGGCCTCGGGCGCCTGACCTTGACGGCGGTTCTGGCCCGGGACATCCCGTTGGTACAGGGGTTGGCATTGGTGGCGGCGGGGGCGATCCTTTTGGTGAACCTATTTGCCGATCTCTCTTACGGCCTCTTGGATCCCAGGATCCGCTACACATGAGGAACCTTTCCTTAGGCATCGGGACCGTTCTTTGTGTGGCCATGGTGGCCACGGCGGTGGTTGGGGCGTTGTGGACGCCCTACGATCCCCTGCATCCCGAGACAGAGGCGGCCTATGCGCCGCCCTCCGCCTCACATCCGTTCGGGACCGATTGGTTCGGTCGGGACGTCCTTTCCCGTGTCCTCGCCGCCTCCCCGGTAGGGATGAGGATCGCCGCCGCGGGCGTCTTCATGGGAAGCACAGCGGGGGCCCTCCTGGGGATCCTCTCGGCCCTGTCGGGGGGACTTTTGGGGGAGGTGC
>JAGGWU010000052.1 GCA_021163465.1 Candidatus Bipolaricaulota bacterium | reverse complement strand
GGCGGGGGTACGGCCGGTGGGGGCGGTGGTGGACAAGCTGGAGGAGAAGAGATGACGGCCCTGCACGTGCTCACCCTGAGCCTGGTGGTGATCGGGGCAGCCTTGGCCATCTGGTTCCGGGACCTTTTGGCCTCGGTGATCGCCCTGGCCGGGGCGAGCCTCCTCCTTTCCCTGGAGTTTTACCTCCTGCAGGCGCCGGACGTGGCCATCGCCGAGGCGGGGATCGGGGCCGCCCTCACCACGGCCATCTATATCCTCGCCATCCGCAAGACCCGTCCCAAGGAGGAGGAATGAAGCGTTGGCTTTTTGGGGCGGCCTTCTTGGTCCTGGTGGGTTACCTCATCGGTGGGGGAATATGGCTACATCCCTTCGGGGTCCCGGCCCGGGATGAGATGGACCGTTACTTCATCGAGAACGCTCAGGCCGAGGTGGCCGCCAACAACGTGGTGACTTCCATCGTGTTCGATTACCGCGGATTCGATACCTTGGGCGAGGCGACGGTGCTCCTGGCCGCGGTGGTGGGCGTTGCGTTGGTGCTCAGGAAGGTGAAAGGATGAGCGTCGTCGTCCGAACGGTAACGAGGGTTATCCTACCGGTGGCCTTGGCCTTCGGGGCGTACGTGATCATGCACGGGCACCTCACCCCCGGGGGTGGATTCCAGGGCGGCGCGGTGATCGCCTCCGTCGTGGCCCTCTTGGTGGTGGTTTATGGAGGGGCCCGCCTAAAGGGAGCCAAGGGGTGGTTCGCCGTGCTCGAGGACGTGGGGGCGTTGGCGTTCGTGCTCCTGGCGTTCCTCGGGATCGGGGCCACCTTCTTCCGCAATGTGCTTGCCGGAAGCGGCGGGCTCTTCGGGAACCCCGTGCCGCAGCCCGGTCCCAACCCCGGCGACCTGAACACCGCCGGGACGTTGCCCCTGATGAACTGGGCGGTGGGGTTGAAGGTGATCGCGGGCCTGGGATCGGTGGTGCTCCTCCTTTCGCTCTTCGGGAGGGAAGATGGGTAACATGCCCTTTGTGGTGAGCATGATCCTCGTGGGGCTCGGGTTCCTGGCGCTGATCACGCGCCGGAACCTGATCAAGCTCACCATCGGGATCTCGGTGATCGAGATGGGGGTGAACCTCTTTCTGGTATCCCTGGGCTATGTGAAGGGAGGGATCGCCCCCATCTACACCTACGCGCCCCCGGGGTTCAAGGAGATGGTCTTTCCCACTCCGCAGGCTCTGACCCTCACGGCCATTGTGATCGGTCTTGCCACCACCGCGCTGATGCTGGCGTTCGCCGTGGTGATCTACCGCCACCGGGGGACACTGGACGCGGGGAAGATCCGGGAGCTTAAGGGATAGCCGATGGTTCACGCACCGGTACTTGCCATCGCGGTACCGCTTCTTGGGGCCTTCGCCCTTCCCCTTTTGGCGAGGCTGAACAGGCGGGCCCGTGACCTCTGGGCCGCAGGGATCGCCGTTGCGACCCTGGTTTTCGGCATCGCGGTGGCGGTACAGGTCTTCGCTTCGGGAAGGCCCCTGGTGTACACCCTGGGAGCGCCCTCCCCCACGGCCTCGGTCACGGAGGGGGGGTTCCCCATCAGGATCGTCCTCGTGGTGGACGCCCTCGGGGCGTACATGGGGATCATCGCGCTCCTTGCCGGAGCCGTGGGGCTGTTTTACTCCTTCCAGTATCTCGTCGAAGAGGAAGGGAAGACCCTGGGCACGTCGCTCCTCCTTCTCCTTTGGGCGGGAATCTTGGGGCTCGTGTATACCGGCGACCTCTTCAACTTCTTCGTGTTCCTCGAGATCACCAGCATCGCCGCCTGTGCCTTGATCGGATATCGGGTTTGGGAGCCCCGTCCGCCGGAGGCGGCGTTCAAGACCATGGTCATGTACACCCTGGGGGGGCTTTTGGTCCTCGTTTCCGTGGGGATCCTCTACGGGGAGTACGACGCCCTCAACATCGCCTACCTTTCCAAGCTCATCACCGGGACCTTGTTGGACAAGCTGGCGTTGGGGCTCCTCCTGGGGGGGCTCCTCATGAAGGCGGGGGCGGTGCCGGCCCACATGTGGGCCCCGGATGCCTATGGTGAGGCCCCGGCCATGGCCGCCATCGTGCTTGTGGCCAACACCCAGGCGGCCATCTACGCCCTGCTGCGGGTGGTGTTCACGTTGTTCGGCGGGGCCCTGGCCTCCCCCGGTATCGGCTGGCTCATCGCCTCGTTGGGTACGGTGACGGTGTTGGTGGCGGTGCTCATGGCGGTGGTACAGCGGCACCTCGGGCGCCTCGTGGCCTACGGTGCCGTATCCCAGCTGGGATACATGCTCCTCGCGGTGGGGGTTGGGGTCGTCGCCGCGGGGAAGGGCTTCGGGGAGGTGGCCCTGAAGGGCGGCATCTTCCACATGATCAACGACCTCGCCTCGGTGGGCCTCCTGTTTTTGGTCGTCGGGGCGATCCGGCGGGCCGTGGGCTCGGTGGACCTCCTCTCGCTGGGGGGGCTGGGACATACGCTGCGCTGGGAATCGGGGTTCTTCCTCCTGGGGGCGCTGGCGTTGGCGGGCATCCCGCCTTTGAATGGCTTTGCCTCCAAGTTCCTGATCTACGAGTCCACCTTCAAGGCCTCCCCCATCCTCGCTGCCGTCGCCGTGCTCTCTTCTATCCTCCTTTTGGGGGTGGGGGTACGGGCGTTCCACGGGATCTTCCTGGGGCCAAAGACCCGAGATGTGGCCTCTTCTCCACGGGGGATGCTCGTCGCCATGGGGGTTTTGGCAGTTATCATTGTGGTGTTCGGGCTCTTCCCCGGGTTCTTCATCGAGCGGATGGTCTCGCCGGCGGTCCAGGCCATCCTGGGCGGGCGGGCCTCTTACCTCGCGGCCGTACTGGGAGGTTGAGGGATGCGGATCGGAAGCGGTGAGGGGTTCTGGAGCCCCATCGTTTGGGTGATCCTCGCCTTAGGGGTGCTTGCCATCGGGTTCGCCGTCTGGCTCCAGGGCCGCCGCACCTACAAGCGCGGCACCGAACAGGAGGAGCCCTTCCTCTCGGGGGAGCGGCTTCCCGAGGGGGCCGGAGTGGGGGCCACCCACCTTTACTGGGGCTTTGCCGAGGCCCTGAAACCGCTTCTTGTGCGTCTCGGTGCGTTCCACTCTGGCTTTCTGGGTGATTACGTGGGGTGGCTTTTGGTGTTGCTCGTCATCTCCATCCTGGTGGTGATGTTGGGATGAAACAGGCGGAGCTCCTGGAGCGCTTGAAGCTTTCGGGGTTTAAACGCGCCCTCTGGGTTTACCACCTGAACACCGGGGGCTGCAACGGCTGTGACATCGAGGTCCTGGCTGCCCTCACTCCCCGTTACGATGTGGAACGGTTTGGGATAAAGCTCGTGGGCTCGCCCCGCCATGCGGACGTGCTCCTCGTCACCGGTGCCGTTACCCGCCCCATGTACGAGCGGGTGAAGCGGATCTACGCCCAAACCCCGGATCCCAAGGTGGTGATCGCCGTTGGGGGGTGCGCATCCACGAGCGGGGTCTTCTACGACTCCTACAACATTCTGGGACCGGTGGACAACGTGATCCCGGTGGACGTTTACGTCCCCGGCTGTCCACCGCGGCCGGAGGCGATCATCGACGGGGTGGTGAAGGCGGTGGTGAAGCTGGAACGGCTTCTGGAGGGGAAGGGAGGATGAGGGCACAGGAGCTCCTGGAGGCCCTGAAGGAGAGGTTGGGGGACAAGCTCCGCTCCCCGGAACTGGAGGTGGAGGAGATAGGGCACCGGCGGATCCGGGAGCGTGGGTTCATCTGGGCCGAGATCGAGCGGGAGGACCTGCTTGAGGCCGTACGCGCTTTGAAGGAGCTCGGTCCCCTCCACATATCCGTCATCTCCGGGGCCGATGTAGGCGAGAAGATCGAGCTCATCTACCATTTTGCCGTGGGCTATGGGACCCCGGATGGGGAGGTAATGGTGAACCTGCGCCTTGCCGTCCCCAAAGATGATCCCGTGGTGCCCTCCATATGCTCGGAGCTTCCGGGGGCCCTTACCACCGAGCGGGAGAAGATCGAGTTCCTGGGGCTGGAGTTCTCCGGGATCCCCGACTCCAGAAAGCTCTTCCTTCCCGACGAGCTTAAGGCGCACCCTTGGCGCAAGGACGAGCCGGAGCTCTCGGAGTACGTGCGGTATACCGTGGCGTGGGAGGCCAAGAAGGATGAGGGAGGCGAGGCTAGGGCCTGAGGAGATGGCCGAAAAGAAGCGGGAGAAGACCTGCTCCACGTGTTTCGAGGTCCCCATCGGGCCGGTCCATCCGGCCCTGAAGGAGGGGATTCGCTTCACCTTCTGGGTAGAAGGGGAAAAGATAAAGAAGGTGGACATTCGCCCGGGGTTCATGCACCGGGGGATCGAGTTCATGGGGACAAAAAGGAACCTGGTCCAGCTCATCTACCTCGCCGAAAGGATCTGTGGGATCTGTTCGGTTTCGCATCCTTTGGCCCTGGTGCAGGCGGTGGAGGAGGCGGCGGGGATCGAGGTCCCTCCCCGGGCCCAGTACATCCGGGTGATCATCGGGGAGCTGGAACGCATCCACTCCCACCTCCTCTGGGCGGGGGTGGCGGCCCACGAGCTCGGCTTCGATACCCTGCTTCACTACGTGTGGAAGATTCGCGAGCCGGTGTTGGACCTCCTGGAGGACATCACGGGTAACCGCATCGATTACGCCATTCCCATCTACGGGGGCGTGCGCCGGGATATTCCCCCGGAGAAGTACCCCAAATTGAAGGACGCCCTGCGGTATTACCGGAGCCTGGTGGAGGATCTCCTGAACTTCTTCCTCCGGGACCCTTCCATCGAGGCCCGGACCCGGAACATAGGGATCCTCACCCGCGAGGAGGCCGATGCCCTCTGCGCCGTGGGGCCCACGGCCAGGGCTTCAGGGCTGCGCAAGGACGTGCGCCAGGATTGGCCTTACTTCACCTACCCCGACCTCCAGGTGAGGGCCTTGACCCCCGAGGATATGGGCCTGGGGGTACGGGGCGACGTATACGACCGGATCATGGTGCGCCTTTTGGAGGTGAGCCAGTCCATCCAGATCATCGAGCGGTGCCTTGAGGAGATGCCCGATGGGGAGATCACCTCGGTGCCCAAGGTGGCGGCGCTTTTGGCCCAGCTAAAGAAGGCCGAGGGCGAGGGAATCGGGCGGCACGAGGCCCCCCGGGGCGAGGTGTTCCACTATATCCGCCTGGAGGCGGACAAGGAGGCCCCGGTGGTGTGGAAGGTGAAGGCGCCCACCTACTCCAACCTCATGTCCTGGTTCCCGATGTTCAAGGACCAAGAGATCGCCGATATTCCCATCGTGGCGGCGTCCATCGATCCCTGTATCTGCTGTATGGACCGGGTACATATCGTCCGCGGGGAAAGGGAGGAGGTGGTTTGGAAGGAGGAGCTCCTTCGGCTTTCGTGGGAGAAGACCAAACGGGTCGCGTCACGCGTTACCCGTCACGCGCCATGGGGGAGGAAGGGATGAGCGGCCTCAACGCCCTCTGGCAGGCGATCCTGGTTTTGGTGGGGGGAGGGGCCATCGGGTTCCTCTACAAGGGCCTTGACAGGAAGCTCGCCGCCCGGCTCCAGGGGCGGATCGGTCCGCCCTTGAGGCAGCCGGTGCTGGACGTGGTAAAGCTACTGCTCAAGGAGAACGTGGTTCCTCGGACCGCGGTACCCTGGCTTTTCCAGGCGGCGCCCTTCCTCGCCTTCGTGGCCGCGGTGACGGCGCTCCTTTATCTTCCGGTGGGCCCCCTTTCCCCGGTGCTCCACGGCTACGGGGATTTGGTCCTTGTCCTTTATCTTTTGGCCATCCCTGCCTTGGCCATGGCGTTGGGGGGCCTCGCTTCGGGCTCCCCCTATGCCGTGGTAGGGGCACAGCGGGAGATCGTGATGATGATGTCGTACGAGTTCCCGCTGGCCATCGCCGCGGTAGGGATCGCGTGGAGGCTTTCCACCTTGGGGATTGGGCCCTCCTTTTCCCTGGCCACCATCGCTGCCAACCCCCTGTGGGGTTCGGTGGGTCCCCTGGGGTGGATCGGGCTTTCACTCCTTTTCGCGGCGCTTCTTGCGGTCACGCCGGCGGAACTCTCCAAGATCCCCTTCGATATCCCTGAGGCCGAGACGGAGATCGCGGGAGGGCTCCTGGTGGAGTACTCGGGGGTGAACCTGGCCCTCTTTTACCTGGCGGACGTGATAAAGACGCTGGTGATCGCGGGCCTGGTGGTAGCCCTTTTCATCCCGTACGGGATCGCCGCTCCATTGGGTATCGCGGGGATAGGGGGAAAGATCCTGGACATCCTCTTTTTCCTGGTAAAGCTCTTCGTGGTGATCTTCGTCGCGGTGACGGTGATCCGGGTGTCCTTCGCCCGCCTCAAGGTGGACCAGGTGGCACGGTTTTACCTCCTTCCCACCACCCTGATCTCTCTGGCGGGCTTGCTCCTCTTGGTCCTGGATAAGGTGGTGATGGGCGGATGATCTTCAAGGCATTGCTCCAACAGCTTCTCACGAAGCCGGTGACCAATCGCTTCCCCGCCAAGTACATGCCCAGGTCGGTCGTGAAGTTCCTGGGGAAGGTGGAAAAAGGGGAGGCGAAGCTCACCCCGCCGGTTCCGGTGACCGAGGGGTTCCGGGGAAGGATCGCCTACGATCGGGAGAAGTGCATCGGGTGTCAACTGTGCATTCGGGTGTGTCCGGCCCGGGTGATCGAGTTCAAGCCCGAGGAGAAGAAGATCCGGATGTATGTAGCCCGATGCACCTACTGTGCCCAATGTGTGGATATATGTCCGGTGGGTGCCCTTTCCCGAAGCCAGGACTTCCTCTTGGCCGACTACGATAGGTTCTCGCCGAACTTGATCGTGGAGTAGTTCACTTCCTGGCCTTTTTCCTGGCGGTGGTTTTGCGGGCGCGTTTGCGTTCCTCCCGCTTGATGTATTCGATGATAGCATCCACCACCAGATCGTTGATGGAGCATTTCCGTTTGCGGGCGAGCTTCTTCATGCGCTCGATGGGCTTGAGGTGGCGCTTCGAGAGCGGGATGTAGACCGAGAGCCTGCGGGTTTCGTTCTCCGGCATCCTATGTCACCTCCTCCTTCTTCGTCTTTCGCATCTCCGCTTCCCCCCGTTCAAGCCAAGCCCAGATGAAAGGCCATAGGTCCCCGTCCAACACCGCTTCCACGTTCCCCACCTCTACCCCGGTGCGGTGGTCGCGCACAAGCTGATAGGGCTGAAGTACATACGAGCGGATCTGATTGCCCCATTCGATCTCCTTAAGTTCCCCCCGAAGCTCTTCGATCTTCTTAGCCCTGGTTTCCTCCATCAGGGCGCGCAGCCGTGCCTTCAAGATCTTTAAGGCCATTTCCTTGTTCTGGTGTTGGGAGCGTTCGTTCTGGCACGAGACGGTGATCCCGGTGGGTATATGGGTGATGCGCACGGCGGTTTCGTTCTTCTGCATGTGTTGGCCACCGGGGCCGCCGGCCCGGAAGGTCTCGATCTTCAGGTCCTCTTCTTTGATCTCGATGTCCTCCTCGGGGACAACAGGGGTTACGGTCACCGAGGCGAAGGAGGTGTGGCGGCGGCGGGCGGCATCGAAGGGGGAGATTCGCACCAGGCGGTGCACCCCCGTCTCGCCCTTGAGCAGGCCATAGGCATAGGGTCCCTTCACCTCCAGGGTGGCCGACTTTATCCCCGCCTCTTCCCCCGGGGTTTCGTCCAATACCCGCACCTTGAACCCGGCCCGTTCACAGAACCGGGTATACATCCGGAGCAGCATCTCCGTCCAGTCCTGGGCGTCGGTCCCACCCGCTCCGGCGTTGAGGGAGAGGAAACAGTCCCCGCGGTCGTAAGGACCCCGCAGGAACAGGGAGATGCGGGCTTTCCTGAACCTCTGCTCCAGCGAAGAGATGAGGCTCGTCGCCTCTTCCCGGACCCGGGGGTCGTCCTCTTCCTCCGCCAGATCCAGGAGCACCTCCGCCTCCTCCAATTGCTCACGGAGGTTTTCCAGCGTTTTCACCCGCTCCTTCAGGGACTCGAGCTCCCCGATGAGCTCCCGGGCCCTCTTTTTGTCGTCCCAGAAGTCGGGGCGGGACATAGAGGCCTCCAGCTCGGCGATACGCCGGCGCATCCCCTCCAGCTCGAAGATCTCCTCCCACTGATGGAGGCGGGCCTTGAGTTCTTTTACGATTTTATTCATCGCTTAAGTGACTTTAATCAACCGCACAAGGTGGCTCAAGTTATAATCGCACGATGCCGGGAACACTTTACATCTGTGCCACCCCGATCGGGAACCTCAAGGACATCACCCTGCGTACGCTGGAGGTCCTGAAGCGAGTGGACTTGGTGGTCGCCGAGGACACGCGCCACACGGAGAAACTCCTTCGACACTACGGGATCCGAGCAAAATTCGGGCCAAGCCTGTACGAGGGGGTGGAGAGGGAGCGGGTCCCCGTGATCATCTCCGCGCTTAGGGCGGGGAAGGACGTGGCGCTGGTGAGCGACGCCGGAACCCCCCTGATCTCCGATCCCGGGTACCCCTTGGTGCGGGCGTGTGTGGAGGAGGGGATCCCCGTGGTCCCAGTGCCCGGGCCCACGGCGTTCGTCGCGGCCCTGATAGCCTCGGGGCTGCCGGCGGAGAGCTTCGTGTTTCTGGGCGCGCTCCCCCGCAAGGAGGGGGCAAAAAAGGAGCTTCTGGAGGATTTGATCGGCGAGGCCCGCACCGCGGTGATGTACGAATCCCCTCACCGCCTGGAGGAGACCCTGGACCTCATGGCGGGGCTCTACCCGGAGAGGCCTTTGGTCCTGGCCCGGGAACTCACCAAGGCCCACGAGGAGTTCATCCGGGGGGCGGTGAGGGAGGTGC
>JAGGWU010000186.1 GCA_021163465.1 Candidatus Bipolaricaulota bacterium | reverse complement strand
CCTTCGGCGAGGGGGGTGAAGTCGTAACACGGTAGCCGTAGGCGAACCTGCGGCTGGATCACCTCCTTTCTAGGGAGTACCTTGCAACCAAGCCGGCCTCTTTGGGACCGGTGCCCGTTTTCCTCCTGTCCCCAGGACATCTGTCCCCATCCATTGGGGATCTTTTTCTTTTTTAGATCCTACCCTCTCCTCCTCAGTTCGCTCCAACTTTCCTTCGATATCCCATCCCCGCTCCGTATCCTCGGGGCGTCATGCCGAGCGTACAGGTAAGGAACCCGCTGGAGGCGTTGGAACCCCTCTTTTCCAGAGGAGAACGGGAGCTTTACCGGGACCGAGAGGTGGTCTATTACCCAGGGGTCACAAGCGACTCCCTCTTCTATATCGAATCCGGCCACGTCAAGGTCTCGTTCCTGGATACAAGCGGCAAGCGCCTCGTCCTGGGGCTGCGGGGGCCCGGGGACCTCGTGGGAGAGGGGGCCATCATGGGAGAAGCCCGTCGCCGCCACTTCGTCCAAGCCCTGGGCGACACATTGCTTGTCCGTCTGGATCGGGACCTGGTAACCTCCTGGCTACGCCGGAATCCCGAGGCTTCTTTCTCTTTTCTGCAGTGGCTCCACAAGCAGAGGACGGAATTGGAGGATCTTTTAGTGGATGTAGCCTTTCGGGATATCCAATCCAGACTTTCCCGCAAGCTCCTCCAGTTGTCGGAGGAGTTCGGGGTTCCAACGGAGGAGGGGGTTCTCATCGGATGCCGCCTCACCCACAAGGACCTGGCGGAGATGATCGCCTCGGCCCGGGAAAACACCACCCTAGCCCTCAATCGTCTGGAACAAGAGGGGATATTGGACAAAAGCCGCTACCGGATCGTGGTCAAAAACAGGGAGAGTTTGAAGCGGAAGTGCCGTGTGGGTTAGAGGCCCTCGCCTGATCTGCGGGCGATGGCCTTTTGGATAGCTTCACAGATACCTTCAAGGGCTTCCGTTAGCCTTCCCTCATCCGGACCTTCCACCAGCACCCGTATCAGGGGCTGGGTCCCTGAAGGGCGGACCGCCACCCTCCCTGAGTCCCCCAACGCCCTTTCGGCTTCAGCAATGGCGCGTTTTACTTCTTCTTCCCCTAAGATTTCCCCTTTTAGCCTCCCCGCCGGGATATCGCGGCGGAGTTGGGGGTAAAGGGGCACGGGCCTCACCAACTCTTCCAAACCGATTCCCAACCGCTTGAGGGCCCGAAGAAGGTAAAGGGCGGTGAGGATCCCGTCGCCTGTGGGAGAGTAGCGGCCGAACACAATGTGCCCCGAGGGTTCCCCACCCACCTCGATCCCCGATCTCTTCATCTTAAGGGACACGTTCCGATCCCCCACCGGGACCCGCGGGACCGTGAAGCCTTGGGCCCGGAGGTACTCCTCCGGGCCCCTGTTGGCCAACACGGTGAACACCACCGCGGGCGAAGAGATCTCCCCCCAAGAGAGGAGGTGGGGCGCCAACGCCCCCAGGAGCCTGTCCCCCTCCACCACCTCACCCTTGGAGGTGACGAAGAGGGCGCGGTCTCCATCCCCGTCGAAGGCCACACCAAGGTCCGCGCCTTCTGCCCGGACAAGCTCCTGCAGGGGACCCATATTCATCACACCGGTGGCGTTTATTTTCTTTCCGTCTAACTCGGTCCCGAAGGCGGTGACCTCAATCCCGAGGGAGGAGAAAACCTCCGGGGCCACCGCCGCGGTGGCTCCATGGGCACAGTCCAACACCACCCGGAGTCCCTTCCCCCAGCCCCGCCCTAAAACGGAGAGGAGGAAGTCCACGTACAGCTCCCGGGCCTCGTCCCAGGGAGAGATAGGACCCAGGGGGCCGTTTTGAGGCCGGACATCCAGGTTTTCCTCGATCCCCTGCTCCGCATCGGGGGGGAGCTTGAGACCATCGGGGCTGTAGAACTTTATCCCGTTATCCTCGGGTGGATTGTGGGAAGCGGAAATCACTGCCCCCAGGTGGAACCCTTGCAGGCGTACGAGATGGGAGATAGCGGGAGAAGGTATTATTCCCGCCGAGAAGACGTGGCATCCGGTTTCGGCCAATCCGGCGCTGCATGCCGCCTCTAATGCCGGACCTGAGGTACGGGTGTCGCGGCCGATAAGGGCCCGTTTAGGCTTAAGGGAGAGCCCAGCGGCCCGGCCGAGCTTGAACGCCAATTCGGCAGTGAGGTCTACCCCGGCCGTGCCTCGTACCCCGTCGGTCCCAAAGTACCGCATCGGTTTGTAAAAACCATCTTACCGCAAGGATGTGCAATGAGGAAGCCGGTTGAACCGAGCTTCAGACATGAGCCAATTGTAGCTGAATTCCCGATCAAGAACCAGGGGCCTTTCGTCCAAAAGCTCCTTCACTTGGAAGAAGGCTCCAAGATGCACCAGGTTCCGGGAGGTTTCCTCCCGGGAGATGGTGCGGGATGAGAACACAACGAACCAAAAAGGGATGGCCCTTCCTTTGTAGGGGAATGAGAAGACCAGAAGCTGGAATCCCCTGGTCTTTCCGTCCTTAAGCCTGCCCACGTAGGGGGTCCTTTTGGCCTGGGGCCGGGGGATCTCGGTGGGATCACAGATGACGAATGGAGCATCCTCGGGGAGCATCCGCAGGAGCGCTTCTTTAAGGGGGGCCCTCTTCAGGAAGCGGTAGATCATTTTCTGGCCGGCGAAGAACCCCTTGGGGATGACCCGGGCGACCTCGGTGATCCTTGGGGAGCGGGCTTTGAGGATCCCCTGGATGATCATGGCCGCCTTCCACGCCCGGTCTTCCCTGGGGAAAAGAAGGGAGGTAAACTTTCGAAGCATCTTCAGATTTGTGATCATCATTTACATCACCCCCTGTGGTCAAGTTGGCCGCAGGGGGTGTCCCATTTCATGTCCCAAGCTCAGCGTGGTGTGGGCTTCGAGGGCGGGGAATAATCCCGATCATGGGTGTCAAAGTGCATTTCACCGAAGGCCCAATTCTGTTATTGCGGTGAACCTCGCCTCCCTCGGCAAGGTCTTCAACGAGGCACATCGGGCTCTTGAAGGGAGAATGGGCGAAGGCTAAGATTTTGTGTAAGGGCGGATAGCTCAGTTGGTAGAGCGCTCCCTTCACGGGGGAGAAGTCGGGGGTTCGAGTCCTCCTCCGCCCATATATTTTTGTCATGCGCTACGTGAGCGTCGAAGGCCCACCTGCGGCGGGAAAAACCGAACTCCTTTCCACGTTGAAGCTCTACTTCCCTGAACAGGTTCTCGTCCTTCCCGAGCTCGTGAAGGAGGTGGCGGGGCGGGAGGGGATCCACCTTTTTCACGAGCGGGATCGGCTGCGGGAGGCGCTCTTGGAGGAACTCCCGCGCAGGCAGCGCGAGATCGCGGCCGCCCTGGAGCGGGGCCTCATCGTGGTGGAGGAATCCCATCTGGGAGTCCACGCGGCCTACTCCGCTGCGGTGGGGGACCGGGCGTTCCTCAAGGAATTCATGGCCCTTGAGCCGCGGATACGCTGGCCGGATCTCTTCGTGCGGTTGGAGATTCCCGTCCCCGTTTCCCTGGTTAGACAACGGGCACGGGGTGATCCCGGCTACGAGGTAGGGGAGGAAGTCCTGGTACCCATGTGGGAGTGGCTCTCCCGTTGGCACGCCGAACGGGGGCACGAGGTTTCGGCCATCGACGCCGACAGGTCGCCGCAGGAGGTGCTCGGGGAGCTGATCCTCCTCCTGGGCCTCCGGTACCGGTACATTCCCCGGGGAGAGGTGATCCCCTATCTCGTCCTCCTGGGGAGGCCGGCGGCGGGGAAATCCGAACTGATCCAGTTCCTGCGGGGCCTTCCCGCGGATGTGCGCGCCCGGGATTACCGCCTGGGGACTCTCGCTGTACTGGATGATTTCCCCATACTGTGGGAGAAGTTCGTCGAGGACGACATCTGGGAGGCCGTGGGCAAGGGGAGGCTCATCTCCCGCCGGGTGGATGACAACTACTACATCACGGACGACCGCACCTGGCCGTTCCTCATCGGAAAGCTCAACCGCAGGATCGAGGCCGAGCCTGAACTTCCAGGCCGCACGGTGATCGTGGAGTTCTCCAGGGGAGGGCCGGACGGTTACCGGGAGGCCCTGTTTCGCCTGCACCCACGTGTCCTGGAACGGGGGGCGATCCTGTACCTCGAGGTCTCGGTGGAGGAATCCTGGCGGAGGAACCTGGCCCGCCACGATCGGGCCCGCGGCGACGGGATCCTCACCCGCTCCGTCCCGTGGGAGGAGTACGAGCGCACCTACAAGGTGGACGACTGGCCTGATTTGGCCGCGGGACCCGCGGG
>JAGGWU010000110.1 GCA_021163465.1 Candidatus Bipolaricaulota bacterium | reverse complement strand
GAGGTCCGGCACCAGGGGTGGGTCACCATGTCTTGGCCCACTTACTCCAGGCCCTTCTCCGGGGAGAGCGTTTACGTTAAACTTCGTGTTGTTTCGGGATGGAGATCATCGCGCATCGTGGCGCTTCCGCTTATGCGTTGGAGAACTCCCGGGCTTCAATCACGCTCGCGCGGCGCTTGGGGGCCGATCGTATCGAACTGGACATTCAAGTGACCGCCGACGAGGTCCTCCTCGTCCTCCACGATGAGCGCCTAGAGCGCACCACTACCGCCACCGGTCTCGTACGGGAACGGAAATATGCGGAGCTTACAGGTGCGCGCCTGAAGAACGGGGAGGAGCTTCTCACCTTTCAGGATGCCCTGAGCATCACGGCTGACATCCCCCTTTATCTAGATGTTAAGGCCGAGGAGGCGTTGGAGCCCCTGGTTTGGACCTTGAGGAGGCATCCAAACGTGGAGGTCATCGTTTCCTCCAAAAGCGACTCCTTCCTACGGGCGTTCCACAAGAGGCAACCTGCATTACCACTCTCCCTCCAGCTCAAGGGGCCGGATCCCCACGCGGTGGAGCGTGCCCTATCTGTAAAGGCCACCTTTATACATCCGTGCTGGGAGAATGACCCGGACCCGGTGGGAGCCCTTAAAAAATCCCTGGAGGATTTCCGGCGGGCCGGCCTGGGGGTAGTGGTATGGCGGGAGGATGACCCCCATAGGCTACGGGAGGTGAAGGCCCTGGGAGATCCGATCCGAGGGGTTACCACAAGCAGGCCAGACGTAGCGCGGAGCATCCTGAAGGAGGGCTTACATGGAGCTTTTCCACCGTCCCACCGATAATCCCATCTTAGAGCCGCGCCCGGACGTGCCCTGGGAAGTGAAGGCGGTTTTCAACCCCGGGGCGGTGGAACATAAAGGGAAAGTGTACATGCTCTATCGAGCGGTGGGGGAATACGAACGCTATATCTCCCGTCTCGGCCTCGCGGTGAGCGTTGATGGCATCCACTTCGAGCGCTTCCCGGAGCCGGTCTTCGGGCCGGAAGAGCCCTACGAGCGTTTCGGGTGCGAGGATCCGCGCATAACCCCCCTGGAAGGCCGCTTTTACATCACGTACACGGCGCTTTCAGCGCGGGCGTTTTCGGAACGGGGAAACCATGTCGCGCTGGCCTCCACCGCCGATTTCCGGCGGTTCGAACGGCATGGGGTGATCCTACCGGAGTTTGAGGACAAGGATGCGGTGATCTTTCCCCAACGGGTGAAGGGCAAGTACGTGATGTTTCACCGGATCGTCCCCGATATCTGGATCGCGTACTCCGACGATCTCATCCATTGGTACGGCCACAAGAAGGTAATGTATCCGCGCCCGGGGTGCTGGGATTCGGTGAAGATCGGGGCGGGTCCTCCGCCGGTGAGGACCGAGGAGGGATGGCTTCTTTTTTACCATGGGGTGGACAAGGCCCGGAGCTACCGCATGGGGGTAGCCCTCTTCGATCTGGACGATCCCTCGCGGCTCATCTCCCGTCCTCTGGAGTACATCCTGGAGCCCCGGGAGGAGTGGGAGCGGGAAGGGGACATCCCCCACGTGGTCTTCGCCTGTGGGGTGGTGGAACGAGGGGGTGAGTATTACCTGTATTACGGGGGTGGCGACAAGGTGGTAGGGGTAGCGAAGGCCCCGGTCAAAGAGGTGGTGGAATTCGCCCGCCGGGGCTGATTTTGCCACCGTTTGCGAAACCGAGGTGGGGCGCGATTTTCCTTTTGTAAAATGATCTTTTGGGTTCCTATGGTGTTGACCGTTACCTTCCACGGAGATATAATTAAGCTGCTTTAAAAGGTGATCAAATGGGAGGTGATAGTGGCGTCGTACAAACGCTTTCAGCTTAAAAATTAGGAAAATTTAAGGAGGTGGAATTATGAACAGGTGGTGTGTAGGGTTCTTGATCGCTGCGATGTTGGGCTTCGCCGGGCTTGCTGCCGAAACCGTTGAGATCACGGCTTGGGCTTCTGGCTCGCCCGTCGATGCAACCCGCTGTCTCAACTTGTATCTGGCCGGCGGATACCTGGAGAACGAGCTGGATGCCGAGGGGGCCGCGCTGGGAATCGATGTGACCTGCCAGTACACCCACGTCGAAGACTGGGCAGCTTACATGCGCCGCTTCCGGTTGGCGTTCGAGGCCGGACAGGCCCCATGGATATTTGCAGCCGGGCATGAGCTGATCGGCGAGCTCGCCGATGCCGGCTTGATCATCCCCTTGGACGAGTACTACGAGAAGTACTGGGACAAATATGAACTCGGGGATCTCTACCAGCCCCTGATCGAGGCGTGCAAGTATCAGGGCAAGCTCTACGGGTTCCCCCAGGACACCGAGGCCCGCCCCGTCTACTTCCGCAAGGACGTCCTGCGGAAGCTCGGCTGGTCCGAAGAGGAGATCGAGGCACTCCCCGAGAAGGTGCTGAAGGGTGAGTTCACCCTGGACGACATGATCGCCGTCGCCAAGGAGGCCGTCGAGAAAGGGCTCGTGGAGTGGGGTATCTACCACCGCCCCTCCCCCGGCGGTTACTTCCACATGATCACCATGGCCTTCGGCGGGATCCTGCAGGATCCCGAGACCGGCAAGCTCGTCCTCGATAAGAACGCGATCCTCAAGAACCTCCAGTTCCATGCGCGTCTCGTTGCGGAAGGGGTCACTCCCGCGGCCATGACCCAGACGAGCTGGCGCTCCATCCACAAGGCCGTGGTCGAGGGCAAGGTCCTCTTCTGGTTCGGCGGGACCTGGCACTGGGCCGAGTGGCAGAGGGTGGCCTACCACGGGGAGCTCGGTACCCTCCCCGAAGAGTACGAGTGGGAGAACCTCGGGTTCATGCTCGTCCCCGCGGCCGAGAAGGGCGGCAAGCCGGTGACCCAGTCCCACCCCTTCGTGTATGTGGTGACCAAGCAGGCCGAGAACCCTGAGCTCGCGTTCCGCCTGATCGCTTTGACCGCAAAGCCGGATCTCGTGGCCAAGCATGCCCTGGGCTCCGGCCACCTCTCCATCCGCAAGACGAACACCGCCGAATACACCTCCTGGAAGTTCGGGAACGCTGTTACCTACATGCTTGATTACACCACCACCATCCCCAACCACGCCAGGTGGAGCGTGTACCACCGCGCTGTATACGACGCGATCCAGGCCGTCGAGACCGGGGCCATGTCCCCGGAGGAGGCCCTTGCCTGGCTCGAGGACAAGCTCACCAAGGAGCTGGGGGACGAGTTGATCGTCAAGGGCTAAACGATCACGAAAAGGGGGAGGGTACACGACCCTCCCCCTTTTCTTTTTTTGCGTTTTGGGACAAAATCTCCCCTGGAACATGAAGCCCAAACGCGTATGGCGGCGTAAACGGGCGATTCCGATCAGGATCCCGCCCCATATCCCTTTTCTGCTGCCGTTTGCCTTTTTAGTGACCCTCTTCTTTTTTGTCCCCGTTGTTCTCAATATCCTCTTAGCATTTACGGATATGGACTTCGCCATGCACTGGAACTTCGTTGGGCTGAAAAATTATTTTCGTTTCTTTACCGATCGCATAATCCCCAAAGTCCTGCTGAACACGGTGATCTATGTCACGGCCACCTTGGCCATCAACGTAGGTTTGGGCTTGGTGTTGGGGATTCTGAGCACTTATTATGTGCCCGAGAACGTGGGGTTGCTTTTCCGCGCCATATGGCTCCTTCCCCGAATGACTCCCCCGGTGGTGTATGCCCTTCTTTGGCTTTGGGTCTTAGATCCTACGGAGTATGGGCTCCTAAATATGCTCATCGGTCAAAACGTCAACTGGACGATGCAGCATCCACTGGGGGTGGTGATCATCGTCAACGGAATGGTGGGGGCATCCTTCGGCATGATCATCTTTTCCGCCGCTATTAAGTCAATACCCAGGGATTACATCATGGCAGCCCAGGTCGACGGAGCATCGAATTGGCAAATTGTGCGGAGGATCATCATCCCGCTTCTTCGCTGGCCCCTCATGTTCGTTACCTCATGGCAAACGCTTTCGCTCCTTACCTCGTACGAGTACATCCTCCTTGTCACCGATGGCGGACCGTTTTACAAATCGGAGGTTTGGTCCCTGTATGCCTACCATACAGCCTTCTCACACCAGCTTTACGGTTACGGGGCAGCCATCGCCATGGTCCTTGTGATCGTGGCCATTGTAGTGACCATGATCATGCTCAAGATATTCGGCTTCCGAAGGCTTATGGAGTTGGCGGGAGGAGGATGAACAGGAAAAAGGAGCGCAGATACGTCGCACCTAGTACCTGGACCCGGATTGTCCGGCGGGCTTCGAGGGGAGTCCCGTATATCCTCCTTGCCCTTTCCTCCCTCCCCATCTTATCCATGTACCTTTGGCTCTTGATGAGCTCCCTCAGCAGCAAGGTACTCTTCGGTTTTATCCCGGCGGAGTTCACCGCAAGAAACTGGCGCTTCCTATGGGAACCGATTCAAATGGGCGCCGCCGCCCATCTCAGTGTTTGGAAGGCCACATGGAATACCCTCATTTTCGCTGTATCCGTTATGTTGATAGTGGTTTTGGTGGCCACTTTAGCCGGCTTCGCCCTTTCACGTATGCAATTTCGCGGCCGCGAAAGCATCATGCGCCTTATCATCCTTCTCCACGCCTTCCCCGGGATAACCCTTCTCATCGCGATCTTTTACGTACTGTACTTTCTGACCCGAGCTACCCACATAAAGTTCCTCGACTCGCTGTGGGGAGTCGCGTTGGTCAAGGCATCTTTGGAGATCCCCTGGTCCGCATGGATTATCAAGGGCTTTTTCGACAACATCCCATGGGAAGTGGAATGGTCTGCATACATCGATGGCTGCAATCGGTTCCAGGCGTGGTACAAGGTGATACTTCCACAATTAAAACCGGGAATTGCTGCCATCTCGATTTTCTCTTTCTTGGCAGGTTGGGGCGAGTTCATTTACCTTTATACCTTCATCTTCTCCGAGCAAAACCAGACCCTCTCCCTCCTCATCAAGGCCCTTATCGGGGAGTTCAGGTTCACCGATTACGGCTTGCTCGCCGCCGTTTCCCTCTTTTACATTGTTCCGGTGCTTATCTTCTTCATCTTCACCCAGAAAGGGTTGATGAGGGTGACGGTAGGCGGGATCAAAGGTGGGCGGTAAAACTGGGCTACCGTGGTCATTTACGGCTCCGTGCCGTACGTTGGCCAGGGAGCCCGAGATTCTCCTTCTGATTGGCGGGCGTGAACCGTTCCTCCCTGGCCATGTCGCGGTCACGCTTCCCACGGCCCGTTGCATTCCCCTGCACTGGGGGTTGTCTTGACAATACCATGCCTTCTTTCGGCACTCCCTCGATAAAGGTTATCCCAGAACCCAAAGAGATCGTTGCTAAAGGGAAACCGGTAAGGCTAGAGCAAGTAAACGCAATCTTGGCCAACCGGGTGGACAGATTTGCTGCAGATATCCTACAAAAAACGTTTAAAGATGTGTGCCACCTTGAAATCCCAATCCTCGAAAGCCAAAAGGCATCGGGAGCTGGAAAAGCCGTGGTCATAGGTATACCCAACCGCGATCCCTGGGTGGCCGAGTTTTGCTCCAGATATGCGGTGGAGTTTCCAGAAGAACTGGGAGATGAAGGCTATGTGCTTCTGGTGGACGGGGGCGGAATCCTGGTGGCGGCCAAGGGAGCGGCGGGCGTGTTCTACGGGGTGCAGACCTTGGTCCAGGTTCTGGAGTCCGGAAGCCGGGATGGAGAACTTCCCGGTCTCTGGGTCCGGGACTGGCCCGACATGCGCTACCGAGGACTTTTAATAGACATCAGCCGGGGCCCTGTGCCGAGGATTGATTACCTCAAGAAAGTCATCCACACCATGGCCCGATACAAATTGAACATGCTTACCCTGTACACCGAGCACACGTTTGCCTTCAAAAAGCACCCGGTCATCAGCCCCCCGGGGGCGGCCCTAACGGCCGAGGAGATTAAAGCATTAGGGGCATATGCTGGGCAACACTGCGTGGAGCTGGTAGGGAATTTTCAGTCCTTGGGGCACTTCCGCAACATCCTCAAACATCGGGAGTACCGGGATCTGGCCGAGACCCCCTTCCGCTGGGTCGTTTCGCCAGCCAAAAAGGGGACCTATAAGCTTTTGGAAGAACTGTTTTCAGAGATCGTCCCCGCATACGAGTCAGAATGGTTTATCGTCGGCTGTGACGAACCCTGGCACTTGGGCGAAGGTGCCAGCAAGGCTTGGGCGGAGGAAATCGGCGTGGACGGGGTGTATTTGGAACACCTCTTGAAGCTCCGAGAGATCCTTGGGCGATACGGTAAACGGACGATGTTCTGGGGGGACATGGTCCTAAAGTACCCCCGCCTCATCTCGCGGATCCCAAAAGATGTGGTGGTGCTAAACTGGGCGTATTCAGCACAGACTGACTACCGGGATCGGGTGAAAGCGTTCGCAAAGGCGGACATCAAGCAGTTGCTGTGCCCAGGAGTGTGCTGCTGGAACCGCATCTTCCCCGATTACGTAAACGCCATCTCAAATATTCAAAACTTTGTGCGGGAAGGTTACCGTGGAGGCGCCCTCGGCATGTTGAACACGGCTTGGAACGATGACGGAGAGAATCTCTTCGGGTGTAATTGGTACGGTATTTTGTGGGGTGCAGAGTGTGCTTGGGGGCCGGAACGGGCTAACCGAGAGGCTTTTAGGGAGAAGTTTTCCCCTTGTTTCTACAGCGCGGACCTTCCGGAAGTCACGCACGCGATTGAACTGCTCGGGAGTTGTGAACACGTGATTTGGCCCGAGTACACCCTCGGTATCAAGACCGATGCATTATTCTGGGAGGATCCTTTCAATGCCGACACGCCAAAGGAGGTTAAGGGTTTTTGGGAAAAGATAAGGGAGGTCGGCCGCCGAGCTGAAGAAGCGGAGACCCTTTTGGAAAAAGCTGTGTCCTGCGTCAAGCGAGAACGGGAGAACCTGGATTTTTTGATCTTCGCTGCCAGAAGAACGGCCCTCTTGGCCCGGAAGTTCCTCGAGGGACGTAACATCCTGGCGGAATATCGTTCCCTCTCCAAGCATCCCTTCGAGGCTGAACGGGCAGCTTCGAAGTTGGAGGCCCTGGGCTGGCGGTTGGCCGAATTAAGGGCCCAGATGGAAGATTTGGAGGATGAGTATGGGAGACTTTGGCTAAAGGAATATCGGCCATTTTGGCTGGAGGTCAATCTGGCTAAGTACGACGCTTTGATCAAGCGGTTAGAGACCCGAGCCACGCAACTTTTACGTATTGCGAAGGAACGTATCAGGGGAAAACCGCTTCCCCCTCCCGAGATCTTGTTAAAAGAGGGCGATTGACATGTACTCAGAAGGCAAGGGGTGTTGGAGGTGGTTTCCAAAAAACCCATGTGTTTCGGCTAGCCTTGGGGTGTACGAGGGTTAGCTAATGGATGACCAGTGGAGGGGGATCCGACCGCTTTTACCTCCAACCCGCCCGAATCGGCCCTCCTCGGGCCGACGACCGGGAGGTCCTGAACGGGATCCTGCATGTACCGCTCGAGCCTGGATGAAGAGGGGAAGCTTTTGTGGTCGCGAGCGTTCCCTCCAAACATTTTATGGAGTTGTAAAAGCGCGCCCCGCCAAGGATTAATTCGTCACGCCGGGGGTGTGGACCCGTTTGGGGAACTGAGGGATGTGCAGGAGCGGACAAGGCTCAAGCAGAAGTTCCACGCCGCGTTGGCCAAGACGACGGGGCGGACGAGGCAGGACATGAACCGTTGAGATGGGCCTACACCGAAACGGGAAACGTGATGGCCCGTCATCACAAGGTCCTTGGCTTTGTTCCGGGAGTTCCAGGGCGTGAGCGTGGCGGACACATGGGTCCAAGGATGCCCGGTCAAGGGGCTGTGAGACGCCCCTGGGGGAGAACCTTATGCCATGGGGACGGCGAAGCGATATACTGCACCGAAACGGGCTGAAGGGTTTGCGATATAGATCACAGGGGAGGGAAACATGGGTTGCCTCGGCGTGCGCTTTCAAAGATGTTTTTCCAAAAAGGGACCCAATTTCGATGGACTTTGGCTTTCCCCGGTAACGTTTTCAATGGGACACATCGAGAGGTAGACGGGATTAAGGGAGGTCGGTAAAATTATTTGCGTTCGATGTCATGGCATCGATCAGGCTCGAGCGGTTGACCAAAAGGTTCGGCAAGGTTGTTGCCGTAAACAACCTGAGCTTGGAAGTGCGGGATGGGGAGTTCATCGCCCTCCTCGGCCCCTCCGGGTGCGGCAAGACCACCACCCTACTCATGATCGCCGGGATCTACCGGCCCACCGAGGGGAAGATCTACTTCGACGACGTGTTGGTTAACGATGTGGCCCCTAAAGATCGTTACGTGGGACTCGTCTTCCAGTCCTATGCCCTCTACCCCCATATGCGGGTCTACGACAACATCGCCTTCCCCCTCCGCCTGGCCAAGGTCCCCAGGAAGGAAATCGACCGCAAGGTCCATGAAGTGGCCAAGCTCACCAAGATCGAGGAGCTCCTCGACCGCATGCCGGGGCAGCTCTCCGGCGGCCAACAACAGCGAGTGGCACTGTGTAGGGCCCTGGTGAAGGAACCCGAGATCCTCCTCCTGGATGAGCCCCTCTCCAACCTGGATGCCCGGCTACGCATCGAGACCCGCGCGGAGATAAAACGGTTGCAACGGGAACTCGGGATCACCTCTATCCTCGTAACCCACGATCAGGTGGAGGCCCTCACCATGTCGGAGCGGGTGGCGGTGATGCATCAAGGGGTCCTCCAGCAGTACGGCCCCCCCGACGAGCTCTACGATCGGCCCCGGAATCTGTTCGTCGCCTCCTTCATCGGCGATCCCCCCATGAACCTCATCCCGGTGGAGTTCAAAGAAACCAACGGCAAACCTTCTTTGGTGGCCGACGGTTTCGTCCTTCCCTTGGGGGAGGCATGGGGGAAGGTTTTGGGACAGATGGACCAGGGGAAATTCACCTTGGGGATTCGGCCGGAAGATGTGCGCCTCTCTACTGAGAAGGAGGAAAATGCCTTGCTCGGCGAGGTCTTCCTCACCGAGCCCCTGGGGGGTGGAACGTTGGTCCACTTCAGGTTCGGGGAGATCTCCTTCCGTGCCCTGGCTTCTCGGGAGATCAAGGTGGAAGTAGGCGACAAGCTCTGGATCGTTCCGGATCAGGAAAAAATGCATCTTTTCACAAGCGATGGCCTTTCCGTGCGGGAGGTGGGGCGTCAAGATGCTCACCAAGGATGATCGCGAAAGGGTTATCAGGCATGCGCCTATCCTTCGCTTCGACGAACGGGAACCCTTCATGCCGGTAAAGGTAGGAGTGGAGGTTTTCCGCAAGCCCGAACGCTCCCCTTCCTTCCCCAGGATCGTGGATGTCCCCCAGAACGCCTCTTACACCGTGGAGTACGCCATCTGGTGGGACTGGGACATCCAGCACCTCTATGAGCTCGAACACGTGTGGATCTCGGTGGATGGGGAAGACAAGGTGGTCAATGTAGAGGCCAGCTGGCACGGGACCTACCGGCGCTTTCCCTTCTGGAAGGAGGAGGAAGGACATCCGGTACTCTATTCCCAACCCGGAAAGCACGCTTTAGCGTTCGATCCCCGGGAGTTCCCGGTGATGGACACCATCGAGGCCTGCACCTCGCAGGCCGGATCCATGGGGCTCTTGGTGAAGGACTTCTTCGTGAAGGAGTTCCCTGCCAAGACAAAGGACCTGGATCGCGCGGTGGAAAGCTATCTAAAGGCCAAGGCGTTCCAGCCCACGTTCAAGTTCGAAAAGGTTTACCGCTTCCCCGATGATGCGTTCATGAACTGGCACGAGCTGAAGGAGTACATCCCAAAACGCGTCAGGGAGATCGTCAACCAACTTTCCCTCCAAAAGCAAAAATAGGACCTAGAGGCGGGTTCATTCCCACCTCCGCATCTCAATGTAGAGGTGGCGTTTGATCTCCTGCTTGGTGGATTTCACAAACGGCTCATCCACCAAGTCGATATCCTCTTTGCTCTTTATCCTCTTGAAGAGGGCCAAGTTCCGCTGGGCCTCCCTTATCTTTTCCCACAAAATCTCCTTGGCTTCTTCCTTTTCCGTTATCCCCTGCTCCCGTAGGGCCTCCCAGTTGGGGTAAATGAGCGCCGCCACCACCACCTTGTCCTGGCGCCGGGCCTCGTAGATCATCACCTCCTCGATCTCGGGGATCCGGGAAAGCTCCCATTCCACCTCCTCCGGATACACGTTCTTCCCCGACTCCAATACGATCACGTTCTTTTTGCGGCCCGCAAGATATAGCCTCCCCCTCCAGTCCAACTTCCCCAGGTCTCCCGTGCGGAACCAACCGTCCTGGGTGAGCACCTCTCTGGTACGCTGGGGGTTGCGGTAGTAGCCCATCATCACGTTGGGGCCGCGGGCGAGGACCTCGCCGTAGCCGTCGGGCCCGGGGTCCTCGATCTTAAGCTCCACCCCGGGAAGGGCTCTGCCCACCGTGCCCGCTTGCCGCGCGAACGGGGTGCTGAAGGTAAGGACGGGCGCCGTCTCCGTGAGCCCATATCCCTGGATGATCCCCAATCCCATGCGTCGCAGCCCCCTGGCGACGCGGGGATCCAACGGGGCACCCCCGGAGACGAAGAAGCGGAACTCCGGCGAAAGGAGCTTCCGCTTCAGGGCCCTGCCGATGAGCTTCGGCGCCACATAGTAGAGGACCCGGCGGACCGGCGTGGCCTTCACGTTCTCCTCGATCCTCCGCCACATGGCGTGGAAGAGCTTGGGGACCCCGATGAGGATGGTGAAATGCGATCGGCGGGCGATTTCGATCAGGTTACGATAATCATCGGTGTAGAGGACCGTGGCCCCAGCGCTCAGGGGCGCAAGCAGGGTGGCGGTGAGTCCGTAGATGTGATACCACGGAACGATCGAAACCACCCGATCCTCGGGGCCCACCCTGATTCTTTGGGTAATAGAAATGATGTTGGAGGTGATGTTGCGGTGGGAGAGCATGACCCCCTTCGCGTCCCCGGTGGTGCCCGAGGTGTACATAAGCAGGACCAGCTCCTCCGAATCCGGCTTAGCATCGGCGGGCTCGATCACCTCGTCGGGGATGAGCTCCCAGATGTGGGGATACTCGTCCCCCTTTTCCAGGGAGTAAACCCCCTTTAAGCTGGAGACCTCCTCCGTAAGTTCGGAGAGGTCATCGAAGCGCTGCGAAGCGACGAACAGGAGCTTCACTTCAGCTTCCGCGAGGATCCTCTTGACCTCCACCCGTTGTAACTCGGCGTCCAGGGGCACGACCACCGCACCGGCCCGCAGTGCCGCGAAGAAGCTCACCGCCCATCCGAGGGATGGTTTGGAGATGATGGCCACCCTGTCGCCGGGGAAAACCTCCCGGGCGATCCACAGGCCGAACCTCCCTGAAAGATCCCACAGCTTCCCGTAGGTAAGCTCCTTGTACTCGATCTTGTGCCCCCGGATCCGCGGGACCCTGACCGCCACCTTTCGGGGATGTTCGCGCGCCGCCGCGGCGATCATCTCCTGGATGGTGGGGTACCTCTTTTCTTTCGGCATGGCCTCACCTCCTTGTCGTGTTCCCCGAGATATATTCGTGGGCCTTGAGTGCGGCGATGGCCCCCTCCGCTGCGGCGATCACCGCTTGCGCATAGCGTCCCCTGGGGATCCTCACATCCCCCGCCGCGAACACGCCCGGTTGATTCGTCCGCATCCACTCGTCCGTCACCACGTACCCCCTCTCGTCCAGTTCCACCACGCCTCGCAGCCATTCCGTGGCCGGCCGATACCCGATCTTCACGAAAACGCCCTCCACGGAAAGGGTCTTCAGCTCTCCATTCCCGAGGTCCTTGAGCACCACCTCCTTTACGGTTTTGTCGCCCCGTACCTCTTCTACCACCACGTTCCAGATGAACTCGATCTTGGGATCGGAAAAAGCACGCTCCTTGAGGATCGCCTCGGCCCGGATGGCGCGCGGATCGTCTTTTGGATGACGTACCGCCACGTACACCTTCTCACAGATATCGGTGAGGAAGAGCGCCTCCTCCAGGGCGGCGTCCCCGGCCCCCACCATGAGGACCCTCTTCCCACGGAAGAAGAACCCGTCACAGGTGGCACAGTAAGAGACCCCGCGACCCTTGAATTCCCGTGCGCCCTTGGCGGGAAGCTCCCTGGGCACGCCTCCCGTGGCGATGATGACCGCCAAGCCCTTCATAATCCCGGCGTCGGTCTCCACAACCCAGAAACCCCCTTCCCGCCCAAGCCCTTGGGCCTCCCCTCGTTGGAACCTGACCCCCAGTTTTTCCGCCTGTTTCCGTATCCTACTCCCCAGTTCCGCTCCGGGAATGGGCTCGGGGAACCCGGGGAAGTTCTCCACCGTTACCGCTTCGGCCAGTTGTCCCCCGGCGACGGCCTTCTCCAGTACCACCGTGTCCAGTCCGGCCCGCTTGGCATAGATCCCCGCCGTGAGGCCGGCAGGTCCTCCGCCGACGACGATCACATCCCAAATATCTTCCGTCATGCTCATCTCCATCCTGTCAAGAGGGACAAGTCTCCGACCTTATTATAATTCCAAATTGGCTTGCCACACCCAAGGGCCGATCTCTTGCCCCGGCCGCTTCCCCGGGTTAGGTTAAGGCGATGGCGCAGCGGGTGGTGTATCAAAAGGATGGGCTCCTCCACATCCGGTTCGATTACGACCCGGACCTGGTCAATCTGGTAAGGGGGCTACCCGAGCGGCGTTGGGACAAGGCGAACCGCTGCTGGACCGTCCCCACCCAGCACGTGGTGGCGGTGGTGGAACTCCTTAAGGGGGAGGGATTCTCCTTCGACGCCGCGACGTTGCAGCTTTACGAGGAACGGCGCGCCGACACGGGCGGCTTAACCATATCGCAGCTGAACCTCCAGGTACGGAACGCCATCTGCGCTGCCTTTCCCGGCCCGGTCTGGGTGGTGGGGGAGATCCTCGGGTTCCAAAAGAGCGCCCACAAGGACGTGGTGGATTTCCGCTTGGTGGAACGCCGGGAGGACGGCTCCATCGTGGCGGAGGTCTCGGCGGTGCTTTTCCCCGAGGCCCGGGCCTACATCGAGCGGAAACTCTCTCAGGCCGGGAATCCCTTCCGCCTGGAAGACGAGGTGAAGGTCCGGGCGCTCGTTCAAGTGGATCTGAAGGTGGACTGGGGCGAATACCGGGTCATCGTACAGGACCTCGACATCAACTACACCCTGGGAGAGGTGGCCCGCCGCCGGGAGGAGATCATCCGCAGGCTGACCAAGGAAGGGATCATCGAGCTAAACAGGTCCCTGCCCTTCCCCTTGTTACCCATGCGGGTGGGCCTGATCACGAGCCTGGGCTCCGATGCGGAAAAGGACGTGTTGAAGACCCTGCGGGAGTCGGGGTTCTCTTTCCAGGTCACGGTCCACGGGGCACGGGTCCAGGGGCCTTATACCGAGGCCTCGGTCCTGAACGCCCTGGACTGGTTCCGGGAAAGGGCGCAGGAGTTCGACGTGGTCCTCATCTGCCGGGGCGGCGGATCCCGTACAGATCTCGCGTGGTTCGACTCCGAAGCCCTGGGCCGGGCCGTGGCCACCTTCCCCATCCCGGTGGTGATCGGGATCGGACACGAACAGGACTTCTCCGTGTTGGATTACGTGGGCTGGCGGGCCAAGACCCCCACCGCCGCGGCGCAGCTTCTGGTCCAGCGGGTGCGGGAAACGCTCCAAGGGCTGGAGGACACCTTGGACCGGATCCTGACCCAAACCATAAGGTCCGTGTCCGAAGCCGAAAAGGCACACCGGGAAAGGGTCCGACGCCTTAACCTTGCCGTCGCCCAAAAGCTCCGGGAGGCCCACCGTGATTTGGGGCGTCTCCACCGCGCCCTTCCCCGGGCGGCCGGGATGGCGTTGGGGAGGGAGCGGGATTACCTCGAGCAGGTGGGGGAGCGGCTCCGCCGAGGTTGCTCCCGGGAATTTTCCGAAGCCCACCGGAGGATCCAGGAGTTGCACACCCGGGTCCTTTCCCAGGCCCGCGCGTTTTTGGCCCGCGAAGCGCACCGCCTCTCCGATCGGGAAAAAAGGCTGAAAGCGCTGGACCCCCGCCGGGTCCTGGAGAGGGGATACGCCATCATCCGCCGTGTGGGAGACGGGATCGTAACCGATCCTGCCCAAGCCCCTCCGGGGACCCGCCTCCGCGCCGAGCTCCGGGGTGGGGTGTTGCGGCTTCTTTCCCAAGGAGGTGAACGGGAGGATGGAAGATAGGTCCCAAGCAGAGCTTTCCTATTCCCAAGCGGTCTCCCGCTTGGAGGAGATCCTCGAGCGGATCGAAAAGGGAGAAGCGGATATCGACGAGCTTTCTTCCTTGGTGGAGGAAGCGGCGGGCCTGGTTTCGCTGTGCAAGAAGAAGCTGACCCAGGCCGAAATGCAGGTAAAAAGGATCACCGAACGCTTGGAACGGGAAGAGCGCGAGGCCCCCCAGGAAGGGTCCCCGATCGAAGGGGGAACACCCACAGAAAACGGAAACGAGGAGGTTCCTTTTTAGACGGTAAGCACCCGCACCAGGTTCGTGGTCCCCGCCTTCCAGAAGGGGAGTCCGGCGGTGAATACCACTCGGTCCCCTTTCTCGACGATGCCCCTTTCCTTTGCCGCCTGTATGGAGGCCTCTGCCAACGCGTCCGTACCTTCTGTCGGCGCGATGGTTAGGGGTATTACGCCCCAGACAAGCGCCAGGGCACGGGCCACCCCTCCATCCGGGGTCGCGGCCACCACCGGCATATCGGGTCTCAGGGAGGCCACCAGCCGCGCGGTCCAACCGGACACGGTAGCACAGATGATGGCCCGGGCCCCGATATCCCGGGCGATCCCCACCGCGGCCACGGCACACGCCCCGGGGATCTGGCCCACCAACTCGGGCACAAGCCCGGGGACGCGTATGGGGATGCCGCTCTCCTCCGCCGCCTGAGCGGCTTCGGCCATGGCCCGCACCGCCTCCACCGGGTACCTTCCCGCCGCCGTTTCCTCGGAAAGCATCACCCCATCGGCCCCGTCCCAGACCGCGGTGGCCACATCGTTCACCTCGGCGCGGGTGGGTACCGGCGACTCCACCATGGACCGCAGCATTTGGGTGGCCACGATCACCGGCTTGGCCCGGGCATTGCACAGATCCACCAACCGCTTTTGCACCACCGGCACGTGATATGGCCCGATTTCCACGCCGAGATCCCCCCGGGCCACCATGACCCCATCGGCGGCGGAGACGATCTCCTCCATCCGCTCCGCGGCGACCTTGAGCTCCACCTTGGCGATGACCCGGGCTCGACCTTCCAGGTACTTCCTGGCCCCATCCACGTCGGCGGGGGACTTGACGAAGGACAGCGCCACGTATTCGACCCCTAGCTCGGCGGCCATGCGGAGGGAGTCACGGTCGGCAGGGGTGAGGGAAGGATAGGGAAGTTCCACTTCGGGGACGTTCACGCCCTTTCCCGAGGAGACCACACCCCCGCGGAGGACCCGGCACCGGAGGGCGCGGGGCGACTGCTCCACCACAACAAGCTCCACCGCCCCTTCACCGAGCAAAACCCGCTTTCCCACAGGCACATACCGGGGAAGATCCTCTTGGCGCAACGGGAGCCCGCCCTTTCCCAGGATGACCTCATCCCCAGGGGCCAGGCGGACCTCCCCCGGGAGCTCCCCGAGCCGGACCTTCGGCCCCTGGGTATCGAGCATGATCCCCAAAGGGCGGTCCGTGGCCCGCTCCGCTGCTCGGGCAAGCTCTACATAGCGTTCGTGGTCCGCCGGGCTCCCGTGGGCGGTGTTGATCCGCGCAAGATCCATCCCCGCGTGGGCCATGGAGGCCAGCACATCCTCTGAGGCACACGTGGGCCCCACCGTGGCCACGATCTTGGTGCGTTTCCCCATCTCGCCCCTTAGGGTAACAGGGGGCCCTCCTTCGTGCACGGGGTTGCGGTGGATTTAGCTATGGGATAAGGTTTTGTGTGGTAGCGGATCAGCGTTTTCGTCCCGTTCACCGCCTTCGTCGCAAAAAGGAGGTCGACCGGGTCTTTCGGGAAGGGGAACGCTTAGAAGGGCGTTATTTTCGGTTTATCCTTTTGCGCAAAGAGGAGGAAATCCCCCGGATTCTCATCGTGGTAGGGCGGAAGGTGGGCAAGGTGGTGGTACGGAACCGGGTGAAGCGGGCGGTGCGGGAAGGGTTCCGTAAGAATAAGGAGCTCTTTTCGGGTTTGGACGTGGTGGTGATCGCAAAGCCCCCTGTGGGCGGAATAAAGAAACCCGGGGAGATAGAGGACATATTTCTGCAGGAATTCAAGGAGGTGAGGGATGCCTCAGGAAATACTCCTGACCAAAGAGGGCTACGAGCGGAAGAAGAAGCAACTGGAGGAGCTGGAACACAAGCTCTATCAGGAGATCCCGGCCCGCCTCAAGGAGGCCAAGGAGCGCGGCGGTGACCTCATGGAGAACCGCGAGTACGTCTACCTCAAGAACGAGCAGGAAGTCATCGAGCGGGAGGTGCGCCAGCTCCGGGAGCTTCTGGAGAACGCACGGATCATCTCCGAGGACGAGATCAAGGGGGATGCGGTGAACATCGGTACCCGGGTGATCCTTGAGGACACCGAAACGGGCGAGTTCGACACCTACACCCTGGTTTCCCCGCCGGAGGCGGACCCCCTGGAGAAGCGCATCGGGATCGATTCCCCCGTGGGTGCGGCCCTGATGGGCCATTCCCGGGGGGACACCATCGTGGTCCAAACGCCGTCCGGCAGGCGCCGTTATCGGATCCTCGGGGTGGAGAAGGGATGAAGGTGGCCGAGGATCAGGTCGCGGTAAGGCTCTCCAAGCTGGAGCGACTCCGGGCCCGGGGCATCGAGCCCTACCCCTATCGGTTCGAACGCTCCCATACCACTGCGGCGGTGAGGGAGCGGTTCGGAGGGCTTGCCCCCAACACCCGCACCGGGCAGGAGGTACGCGTGGCCGGACGGATCTTCTCCCTCCGCCGTATGGGAAAGCTCACCTTCGCCGATCTACGTGACGGTACCGGGCGGATACAGCTCTTCGTTTCTAAAAAAGTTTTGGGAGAGGAATACGAGCTTTTCCGGGAGCTCGACCTCGGGGACATCGTGGGCATCTGGGGCGAGGTGATCACCACCAAAACCGGGGAGCTCTCGGTGGAGGTCCGGGGGGTCGAGCTTTTGGCAAAAGCCTTACGCCCTCTTCCCGAAAAGTGGCACGGCCTCCGCGATCCGGAGAAGCGTTACCGCTTCCGGGAGCTGGACCTTCTGACCAATGAGAAGGCCCACAAAGTGCTCCAGGACCGAGCCTTGATCATAAGTACTATGCGCCGACACCTCGAGCGAAAGGGATTCATCGAGGTGGAAACCCCGGTTCTTCAGCCTGTGCCCGGGGGAGCGGCGGCGCGCCCGTTCGTCACCCACCACAACGCGTTGGACCGCGATCTATACCTTCGGATCGCTCCCGAGCTTTACTTAAAGAGGCTTCTTGTGGCCGGCTACGAGAAGGTATTCGAGATCGGGAAGAACTTCCGCAATGAGGGGATCTCCACCCAACACAACCCGGAGTTCACCGCCATGGAGGCCTATGAGGCCTATGGGGACTACCACGACGCCATGGCCCTGGCGGAGGAGCTCATCTGCGAATGTGTGGAGGCGGTGCACGGGGACCACGTGATCACCTATCAGGGAAAGGAGGTGGATTTCTCCCGTCCCTGGCGGCGCATCACCCTGTATGAGCTTCTTTCAGGGGAGTTCGGGATCGATCCCGAAGCCCCCCTGGAGGAGCTCCTGCGGGAGCTCGAACACAAGGGCATCCCCTATCCTGAGCCCCTGCGGAAGGGGCCGAAGGGCAAGGTCTTGGAGCACCTCCTTGAACTGTTGGAGGAGCGGTTGGTAGAGCCCACCTTCGTGGTGGACTACCCCATCGATATCTCCCCTTTGGCCAAGCGCAAGAGGGGAAACCCCGAGCTTGTGGAGCGTTTCGAGCTTTTTATCGCCGGTTTCGAGGTGGCCAACGCCTTCTCCGAGCTGAACGATCCAGAGGAGCAGCGGGAGCGGTTCCTCATGCAGGAGCGGCTCCGGGCCACCGGGGACGAGGAAGCCCATCGGGTGGACGAGGCCTTCCTTAGGGCCCTGGAGTACGGGATGCCCCCCGCGGCGGGGATCGGGATCGGGGTGGACCGTTTGGTGATGATCCTCACCGATTCCCCCTCCATCCGCGAGGTAATCGCGTTTCCATTGGTGGGGGAGCGGCGATGAGGGTCGGTCTCGCTTCCCGGGTCCTGGGGCTTTCGGAATCCCTCTCGGAGCGGGTCCTTGCCCTGGACCGGGTTATCCTGTATCGGGTGAGCGGGGCGCGCTTCTTCCGCCGCCTGGACACCCTGTTCCTCCTCGCCACATACTTGGGAGACGGCTATATTTGGGGACTTTTCGGGATTTGGCTCATCTTTTGGGGTGGACCACGGGACCACCGCCACGTCCTTGCCGGCCTGGCAATCTCTGTGGTACAGTTAACCTTGGTGAAGTTGCTTAAGCTGTTCTTTCGACGAGAGCGCCCACCGGCCTTTGTGCCGTCGAGACGCTTTTTTATTCTCGATACCCACGCGTTCCCTTCCGGTCATGCCACCCTGGCCTTCGGGATAGCGACCTTGACTCTCCGCTTTTACGGTGAATGGATCGGGCTTGTTCTCCTCACATATCTTTTGGCCGCGCTGATAAGTCTTTCCCGCATTTACCTTCGAGAACACTATCCTTTGGACGTCTTCGGGGGGGTGATATTGGGGAGCGTAACCTCATGGACATTGGCGCCGGTGATCGAAAATGCGATTCCCTGGGGGTGATGAAGGATCATGGAGAGGTTTTTCTCTCAGAGGGCTAGGAGCATCCGGCGATCCGTTATACGGGAACTACTTAAATTCACCCAGCAGCCCGATGTGATCTCCTTCGCTGGGGGGACGCCGGATCCGGAGACCTTTCCGCGGGTGGAGCTGGCGAGGATAGCCTTTCAGGAAATTCAAGAAAATTACACCTACAGCCTTCAGTACTCCACCACCGAAGGCAATGTCGAGCTTCGCCGTGCCCTTTTGGAATTCCTTCGGAAGGATGGGATCGAGGCTGAACTGGAAGAGATCATGATCACCACGGCCTCGCAACAGGGCTTGGACCTGGTAGCGAAGACGTTCCTCGATCCCGGAGACGTGGTGTACGTGGAGCTCCCCAGCTACCTCGGGGCGATCCAGGCGTTCCGCGCGTTCGAGGCGGAACTGGTGGGTATCACCCTGGAAGAGGATGGTATGGACCTCGAGCGCCTGCGGGAACAGGTCAAGAAAGACCGCGCCCGGGGAAAGAACCCGAAGCTCATCTACGTGATCCCCGACTTTCAAAACCCCGCCGGCATTTGTTGGTCCGAAGAGAAGAGAGCGGAGCTCCTCAAGATCGCGGAGGAAGAGGACCTTTTGGTGGTGGAAGATGCCCCTTATCGGGCGCTCCGCTTCGCCGGCGAAGAGGCACCCTCCCTCAAGGCCATGGATCGGGAAGGTCGGGTGGTGTTTCTCTTCACCCTTTCCAAGATCCTGGCCCCGGGCCTTCGCTTGGCCGCGCTGGTGGGGACTGAGGAGATCGTGAACAAGGTGGTGGCGGTGAAACAGGCCACCGATCTGTGTACCCCCGCCCTCACCCAAGCCTTGGCCCTTCGCTTCCTAAGGGAGCACGATTTCGAAGCCCATATCGAAAGGCTCCGAAGCTGTTACCGCGAAAAGAGGAACGCCATGATCGCGGCCTTGGAGAGGTACATGCCCGAGGGGGTGCGTTGGACCCGCCCCGAGGGGGGGCTCTTTCTATGGGTCAGCTTGCCCCCGGGATTGGACACGGAGAAGATGTTGCCCAAGGCCCTGGAACGCAAGGTGGCCTACGTCAGCGGAAGTTCCTTCTTCGTCGACGGAACCGGATACAACACCATGCGCCTTTCCTTCGCCATCGCTACCCTGGAGCAGATAGACGAGGGGATAAGGCGGTTGGCGGAGGTGATCAAGGAGGAATTGGCCGCGCTTCCCGGCCCTGTCAGCGCTTGATCCCTTCCAGCGCCCCCGGCCCGCCACGGGGGCGTTTTTCTTTGTGCTTGCGTTATCCCCAGAACTTTTTTAGTCTCCAAGCGATGCTCGAGAAAATCCTTGGGGTACTGGAGGAAAAGGAACGGGAGCTGAAAGCCCTGGAGGTTCGTCTGGGGGACCCGAAGATCGCGGGATCCCCGCAGTTCGCCGAGCTTTCACGACGCTACGCCAAGCTTTCCGAACTCCTGCGGAAGGGAAGGGAACTCCGCAGGCTCCTGCGGGACCTCGCGGAAGAACGGGAGCTGTTGGAGACGGCGGAGGAGGGGGAACTGAAGGCCGAGCTTCGGGAAGAGATCCGCAAGGGGGAGGAACGCCTGAAAGGGCTGCTTTACGAGATCAAGCGGGAGCTTGTTCCCGAGCGACCGGAGGACCGGAGGAACGCCATCGTGGAGATCCGTGCTGGGGCGGGAGGGGAAGAGTCGGCCCTGTTCGCGGCCGATCTCTTTCGGATGTACTCCCGCTATGCGGAGCGCAAGGGCTGGAGCGTAAAGGTGCTGGATTCCCATCCCACGGACCTCGGCGGCTTCAAGCAGATAACCTTCGTGGTGGAAGGGAAAGGTGCATATGGGCGGCTCCGATACGAATCCGGGGTCCACCGGGTGCAGCGGGTGCCGGTGACGGAATCCTCGGGCAGGATTCACACCTCCACCGCCACCGTGGCGGTGCTCCCGGAGATGGAGGAGGTGGAGGTTGAGATCCGGCCCGAGGATCTCAAGATCGAGACCTTCCGCGCCGGGGGACCTGGGGGCCAACACATGCAGAAGAACGAGACTGCCGTCCGCATTACCCACATCCCCACCGGAATCACCGTGGCCTGCCAGGACGAGCGTTCCCAATACCAGAACAAGGTCCAAGCATTGCGGATCCTCAGGGCCAGGCTGTGGGAGTTGGAAGAAAGGAAACGACAAGGGGAACTCCAGGAGGCCCGCCGTCGCCAGATCGGCACCGGTGATCGCTCGGAGAAGATCCGCACCTACAACTTCCCCCAGAACCGTGTCACCGACCACCGCATCAACTTCACTACCTATAGGCTTCAGGAGATCCTGGACGGGGATCTGGACATCCTCACGGACCCCCTTTTCGAGGCGGAGCTGGAGCAGGAGCTTTCCCGGGTCGGCTGAAATGCGATAGCACGCTGAAAGCTTTTGTTGTGAGGTTTTGTGCGTAGGAGTAAAATTGTTTGCCCCATGAGGGTTTTTATCCCGCAAATCCGGACAAAGGAGGGAGGATGGCTGATAAGCTTAACCCGTTTGCCATCGCACAAAGGCAGCTGGACGAGGCAGCGAAGGTCCTGAAGCTCGATCCAGGCACCCATGAGCTCTTGCGGTGGCCCATGCGGGAGTTCCACGTCCGTTTTCCCGTGCGGATGGACGATGGCACCGTAAAGGTCTTCGAGGGCTTCCGGGTTCAATACAACAACGCGCGTGGCCCCACCAAAGGCGGGATCCGCTTTCACCCCGAAGAGACCTTCGATACGGTACGGGCGCTGGCAGCGTGGATGACCTGGAAGACGGCGGTAATGGACCTCCCCTTGGGCGGGGGAAAAGGGGGCGTGGTCTGCAATCCTAAAGAGATGTCGGAAGGGGAGTTGGAACGCCTCTCCCGAGGATATATTCGCGCCCTCGCCCACTATATCGGTCCGGACATAGATGTTCCCGCCCCCGACGTTTACACCAACCCCCAGATCATGGCATGGATGATGGACGAATACGAGAAGATCGTGGGGCGTTCGGCTCCCGGGGTGATAACGGGGAAGCCGCTTCCCCTGGGAGGCTCTGCCGGGAGGGGTGACGCCACCGCCAGGGGCGGGGTATATGTCGTACGCGAAGCTGCCAAAGTTTTGGGGATCGAACTCAAAGGGGCCACCTGTGCCATCCAGGGCTATGGGAACGCGGGGCGATTCGCCCACAAGCTCGCGACGGAGATCCTGGGGATGAAGGTTGTGGCCGTCTCCGACTCAAAGGGCGGGATCTACAAGGCCGAAGGACTCCCCTTCGATGAGGTGGTGAAGTTCAAGCGGGAAAACGGGACTGTGGTGGGCTTCCCCGGCGCGGAAGAGATCACCAATGCCGAGCTGTTGGAGTTGGACGTGATGGTCCTTTTCCCCGCCGCACTGGAGAACCAGATCACGGAAGGGAACGCCGATAGGATCAAAGCCAAGATCGTGGCCGAGCTCGCCAACGGTCCCACCACCCCCGAAGCCGATGTGATCCTCCATGAACGTGGGGTCTACGTTATCCCCGACTTCCTCTGCAACGCCGGCGGCGTCACCGTTTCGTACTTCGAGCAAGTTCAGAACGCCTACAACTTCTACTGGTCTGAGGAGGAGGTGCACAAGTTGCTCGATCGCAAAATGACCGCCGCATTCCATGCCGTGCACGAAGCTGCGCAAAAGTACAAGGTCCACAACCGACTCGGGGCTTATGTGGTAGCGGTAAGCCGAGTGGTGGAGGCCATGAGGCTCCGCGGTTGGGTATAGGCCCTTAGGTATTCCGTAGGAAAGGGGGCGCCGAGGGCGCCCCCTTTTCGACAGCCTCCCGGGCTTTCGGCGAGGGACATGGCAGCCTCACAAAACGCAAACAAATGGAGGGGGAGAGCCCCGACCGAAGACAAGGGTTTTCTATATAGAGCTCAAGCCGTCGATCGAACCGCCTTCAACGATTTGAGGGAACCGTCCCACGATCTTGCTTGCCCGTAGAGTCTCAATAGCACGAAGTGGCTCTCGGAACCGCCGAGGACCCTCTCCCGTACCGCCCCCCAATGCCAACCCGATCCTATACGCCATCAATACCAGGACCACCGTCCCTTCCAGGTACTCCTGAACCGGGTTCTCTTCTCCCTGGCGGCCTTGAGGCGCACGACGAAGTGGATCCCCACTTCTTTCAGCTGTGAAAGGAGCCAGCTGTAACTGAACTCCCGGTCCATGACCAGGGGCCTTTCGCCCAAAAGCTCCTTCAGCTGGAAGAAGGCTCCAAGATGCACCAGGTTCCGGAAGGTTTCCTCTCGGGAGATGGTGCGGGATGAGAACACAACGAACCAGAAGGGGATGGCCCTTCCTTTGTAGGGGAATGAGAAGACCAGAAGCTGGAACCCCCTGGTCTTTCCGTCCTTGAGCCTGCCCACGTAGGGGGTCCTTTTGGCCTGGGGCCGGGGGATCTCGGTGGGATCACAGATGACGAAGGGAGCATCCTCGGGGAGCATCCGCAGGAGCGCTTCTTTAAGGGG
>JAGGWU010000083.1 GCA_021163465.1 Candidatus Bipolaricaulota bacterium | reverse complement strand
GAGTACCGCCGAGACGAGCATCGCGAAGATAAGGTACGGGAATGCGAGGAATGAGTCGGTAAGACGCATGAGAACGTCATCTACCCATCCCCCCGCCAAGGCCCCCAGCGTCCCGATCACCGTGCCACAAAGCAGAGAAAGCCCGATGATCACCACCGCGGCCTGGAGGGAAAAACTGGTCCCTACCAGAACCCTGGAGAAGATATCCCGCCCTAGCTCATCGGTGCCGAAGGGGTGCTCCCATGATGGAGGGCGAAGTCTGCTAATCACCTCCACTTTGTATGGGCTGTAGGGCACCACGTAGGGCGCGATTATGGCGCATAGAGAAATGAAGAACACCAAAACGACGCCGAGGAATCCCAGCGGGTTCCGGCTCGGCCGGAGGAACTTCCAAATGGTCCGCAGGTCTTCCCTCATCGGTACCGGATGCGAGGGTCCACCACGGTGTAAAGCAGGTCCACCACCAGGTTCACCCCTGTATAAATGATCCCCATAACCAGGGTGATGGCCATGATGGCGTTCACGTCGAGGACCGTCACCGCGGTATAGGCATACGTCCCCAAGCCCGGCCAGGAAAAGATGATCTCCACCAACAGCACCCCTCCCAGGAGGGAGCCTATCTGGAGCGCGGTGATGGTGAGGATGGGGACCATGGCGTTGCGAAGGGCATGCTTTAGGAGGACGACACGCTCCGCGAGGCCCTTCGCCCGCGCGGTGCGGATGTAGTCCTGTCCCAGGACCTCCAGGAGGCTCGCCCGGGTCATGCGCGATACCACGGCCAGGGATCCATAAGCCAGGGTCACCGCGGGGAGGAAGATGTGGTGCAGCGAGGAGAGGAGGGCTTTCCAGTTGCCGGTGAGGACGCTGTCTAGGATATAGAACCCGGTGAGATGCCGGGGCGCGGCGATGAAGGGATCGATGCGTCCACCCGCCGGGAACCAACCGAGGATCTTGTAGAAGATAAGCTGGAGGATTAAGCCGAAAATAAAGACCGGAAGCGAAACCCCGGCCAAGGCGAAGAGCCGCGAAAGGTGGTCCAGGGGACCGTTGCGGTAGACGGCGGAGAGGATCCCCAGGGGAACTCCCAGACAGAAGAACAGGAGGCCAGCGGTGAGCCCTAGCTCCATGGTGGGGAGGAAGTAGGCCCGGAGGTCCTCGATCACCGGGCGCTTGGACCACAGGGACTTCCCGAAGTCACCTCGCAAGAGGTTCCGCATGTAGATCCCGTATTGGACCCAAAGGGGCTTGTCCAGGCCGTACATCTTCCGGACTTGCTCCACCTGTTCCTGGCGGGCCTGGGGCCCGGCGGCGACCCGGGCAGGGTCCCCCGGCACCACCCGGGTGAGGACGAAGGTGATGAGCGTAAGCCCCCACAAAGTGATGAGTGTATAGCCCAGCCGCCGCAGGAGATAGGCCCACATTTAAATCAAAAGGGGAGGGGCCGAAGCCCCTCCCCGACGCCTTTCACTTTTCCAGCCACATGTCGTAGAGGAAGAAGCCCTCGGTGTAGATGGGGCTGTAGACGTAGCCCTTGACCCAGTCGCGCAGCGCGATGCGGGTGGTGAGATGATAGAGGTCGATATCGGGGCAATCCTCGTAGATAAGGGCCTGGGCCTTCTTCAGCAGCTCGCAGCGGACCGCGGGATCTGTCTCCACCTGGGCCTGATCCAGGAGCTTATCCACCTCTTCGTTCTTGTAGAAGCCGATGTTGAAGGCCACGGGAGGCCACTGGCTGGAATGGTACATGGGGTAGAGGAAGTTGATCACGTCCGCGTAGTCCGGCCACCAACCGTTGGCCACGATGGCCGGGGTCCGTTCAGGATCGGCGGCGGAGACCCGCTCCCAAAGGTCCGGCCAAGGAAGCTCGATGATCTTGAGGGTGATGCCCAGCTCGGCGAGGCTCGCCTGGAGGAGCTCTCCCACCCGGCGGCGGTCCTCGTGGCCGGACTCATACACGTACTCCAGGGTGAAGCCCCCGTTGGGATAGCCGGCCTCGGCCAGGAGCTTGCGGGCGAGCTCCAGGTCCTGTTTCGGCAGCGGCAGCTCGTCGTTGTGACAGGGGAGACCGATGGCCGCCGCGCCCTGCATCTGGACCGCGTGGCCCCGGAGGACGTACTCGATCATCCCCTTGTAATCGAGCGCTGCCCGGATGGCCTTGCGCACCCGCACGTCGGCGGTGGGCCCGGCAGCGCAGTTGAAGCGGAGGTAGGTGGCGTGCATGGAGGGCTTCTCAACCAGGACGATCCCCGGCTTCCCCTTGAGGAGCTCCCAATCGTCCACGGAAATGTCCATGGCGATGTCCACGTCGCCCCGCTCAAGCAACAGTCGCTGCACCGAGGGCTCGGTGATGTAACGGATGATCACCTGCTCGATGTTGTTCTTGACCCCGTCCCAGCCGCGCCAATAGTCCTCGAACCGCCGCAGGATAATGTACTGGCCCTTGACCCACTCCACGAACTTGTAGGGGCCAGTCCCCACCATATGGCTGCTCAGCCACTCCTGCGCCCACGGATCGTCCTCGGTGGCGTGGGCCTTGACTGCCGCAGGGGAGACGATGCCGGTGCCGAAGATGTTGGCCAACACTTGGAGGAACTCGGGATAGGGGCGCTTGAGGGTGAACCGGACAGTGAGATCGTCCACCGCCTCCACCTTTTCGATGGGCTCCAGCATCCACGCCGGGCCCAGGTTGATGGCCATGGCCCGCTGGAAGCTGAACGCCACCGCGGCTGCGTCACAGGGGGTCCCGTCGTGGAACACGATCCCCGGGTGGAGCTCGAAGGTCCAGACCTTGCCGTCCGAGGATACACTCCAAGATTTGGCGAGCTCCGGCTCTACCTCAACGGAACCCGGCTTGTAGCGCACGAGGCGCTCGTAGACCACCAGGTTCACGTTGATGGCAGCGGCCTCGTACCCCACGCCGATATCCAGGGTGGACGGCTGCAGGCCGGTGGCGATCACCAGTGTCCTTTCCCGCGGTACTTCCTGGCCCCAAACCAAGAGCCCGAGGAACATCAACAGCACACTACCCAAAAGGATCTTCCGCGCCATGCATCCCTCCTTTGCCGTGGTTTTTTTCGTTAGGAAAATCACACCTATTCCTCCCGTGTCCCACCTCCTTTCATCGGACCGCGACGATGTGGAATTTGTAACGATCGCCGCGGTAGAGGATCCGCACCCATTCCGCGGGCGTCCCGTTCTTCAGGTAGACCACCCCCTCCACCAGGAGGAGGGGGGCGCTCACGGGGACCCCGAGGAGTTCGGCGGCGTAGGGATCGGCCAAGGCCGGCTCCAGGGTCTGTTCGGCCCGTGACAAAAGAAGCCCATATCTGCGCTCCAGGATTTCGTATAGGGACCCATTCTCGAGGTCCTCTCCTTTCAGGTCCGGTACGAGGTGGCGGGGAAGGATCGAGGTGTTCAGGGCCATGGGCTCCTCATCGGCGAACCGTAGGCGCTCGATACGGAGCACCTCCTCCCCCGGGGGTATGGCCAGGGCCGCGGCCACCTTCTCGTCCGCGGGCTCGCGGCGAAAGGAGAGGAGGCGGGAGCGAGGGGTGAGGCCCAAAAGGCGCATGTCCTCAGTAAAGCTGGTGAGGCGGGAGAGGGTCTGGCGGTATTTGGGGCGGGCGACATAGGTGCCGCTTCCCTGGACGCGGTAGAGCCAACCTTCCAGGACGAGTTCGGAAATGGCATGGCGCACGGTGGAGCGGGAAACGCCGAAACGTCTCATGAGTTCGTGTTCGGAGGGGATACGATCTCCGGGTCGATAGGTGCCCCTATCGATGGCCTCGCGCAACCAGTCCTTAACGCGCAGGTAGAGTTTGCTGTCCATTTCCGCCAATTTGTACGGACAACCGATCAAATATTATTTTAGCCCCCAAGCCCCGGGATGACAACGGTCGCGGAATCCCCGGGAGCTTTATCACCCAGCCCCCAAGCGGCCGAAGATCTCTTCCACCCAGCGCAGGAAATAACGGATGTCGGTGAGCCCGGAGATCTCCTCCCGGGAGAGGAAACGGGAACATTCCGGGTCCCGTGAG
>JAGGWU010000055.1 GCA_021163465.1 Candidatus Bipolaricaulota bacterium | reverse complement strand
GGCACGGGCTTCCCCACCGATTTCATGATCCGCTACCACCTCTATCGCCATCACTTCCCCCTTATGGCCCTGGGGAGGTACCGGAAGGAGGTGACGCGTAACGCGTGACGCGTAACGCGTTACGAATCGAACTGGCTCGGGTCTACGGGTTCTGCCCCGGGGTGCGGCGGGCGGTGGAGATGATCGAGGAGCACCTGGCCCGAGAGGGCCGGGTGGCGACCCTGGGCGCCATTGTCCACAACGCCCGGGTGGTCGAGACCCTGGCGGGGAAAGGGGCCACGGTGGCGAGGAGCCTCGAGGAGGTGGAGGCCCCTGCGGTGGCCATCACCGCCCACGGCGCCGGCCGCGAGGTTTACGCCGAGATCGAGCGGCGTGGGCTGAAGCTCGTGGACACCACCTGCCCCATCGTGAAGCGCGCTCAGGAAGTGGCCCAGGACCTGGCTCAGGAGGGCTATACCGTCCTCATTTACGGCGAGGAAACCCACCCCGAGGTGCGGGGGATCCTCTCCTGGACCGGGGGCAAAGGGTACGCCACCATGTCCGCCGCCGACCTCCCGCAGTTCAAGGGAGGAAAGCTGGGAATTGTCTCCCAGACCACCAAGGACCAGAAGGCCTTCTGGGAGTTCGTGCGGGCGGTAATCGCTCGCCTCCACCGCGAGATCAAGGACCTCCGCGTGGTGGACACCACCTGCCCCGAGACCGGCCGCCGCTACCGCGCCGCGTTGGAGCTAGCGGAGCGGGTGCAGGCCATTTTTGTGGTGGGCTCGCGCAACTCCGCCAATACCCGGAAGCTGGCCGAGACATGCCAGCGCACCGGCGTCCCCACCTACTTCATCGAGGACGCACGGGAGTTGCGGCCCGAGTGGGTGCGGGGCCTATCGCGCGTGGGGGTCACGGCGGGGGCGTCCACCCCCGACGAACTGGTGGAGGAAGTCGTGGCCAGGTTGAGGGAATTGGGAGGTGAGAACGGATGAGGGCAGGGACTGCCGCCACACTTATAACCGGGCTCCACACCCTCTCCGTGCGGACCGAACGGGCGCCGCAATTCGTGGACATCACCGAGAGGGTCCAGGAACTGGTGGAGGAAATGGGGGTAAAGCAGGGTATCGTCACCGTGTTCACCCGCCACACCACCGCCGCCATCCGGATTAACGAGAACGAACCCCTGCTCCTTTCGGACATGGAGGAGTTCCTCAAGCGCCTGGCCCCGAAGGACCTCTACTATCGCCACAACGACTTCGGGATCCGCACCTGCAACATGACCGAGGACGAATGCCCCAACGCCCATGCCCACTGCCAACACCTCATCCTCGGGGCCTCGGAGACGATCCCGGTGATGGAGGGGAAGCTTGCACTGGGACGGTGGCAGCGGATCTTCCTCGTGGAGCTGGACCGTCCCCGGGAGCGTGAGGTATGCGTACAGATAATCGGATTCTGACCGAAGAGGAATCCTTCGCCCGGGTCCCGGTGGGGGAGCGGGTGCTGCTCCTGCCACATTGTCTGCGGCCGAGCGAGGACTGCCCGGGCAAGGTGACCCGGGATGGGTTGCAGTGTCCGGCGGACTGTCCCCATCGTGGGAAATGCGCCATCGGGATCTTGCGGGACGAGGCGGAACGGCTGGGATACAAGGGGGTATGTGTGGCCCCGGGCGGAGCCATGGCGGTGCGGTTCGTGAAGGAGAAGGCCCCCAAGGGGGTCCTGGCCATCGCCTGCCATAAGGAGCTCCTGGAGGGAGTGCAGGCGGTGAAGGAGGCCCCGATCAAGGAGAAACCGGTGATCCTGACGTTGCCGCTTCTGCGGGACGGCTGTGTGGACACCGAGGTGGACGTGGACGAAGCCCTCCGCCTCTTGAAGTTGGGCAGGTAGCCAGGTCCCGGCCGAAGTTCCTGATGACCCAGGCTTTGACCCTTTAAGGTCAACAGTTGTCCCTCGCGATGGCCCAAAAGACGCTGGGGATGCGAATGAATGTCCATCCACGTGAGAAGATTTCGCGACGAGGACGGCTCGATCAGAGTACCCGAACATCGCCAAGGACGTGTGCGTGGATGGAAAGCCCCGCCAGAAGGTATGGACATGACCGAAGGGGTTGTAGGTGGAATTGGGGGAATTCCTCGCGAGGTACGCGGCCGAGCGGGGTTCGAGTTCATGGTGCTGGGCCGTTCCTTTCCTCTGTTCCAAGCCGGGCGGTGTCCCGCTGGATCTGCCGGGCTTTCCGGCACGCGTGCGGGGCGTCCCGGGCGGCAGGGATGGTGGTACCGCCGCGGGTGGTGAAGCTGAGTTGGATGCTTGTCAGTCCCTGAAGTTCCTTCCTAAGCCGAACCTCTATCTCCGCAGTGTCGAATTATTGTCGATGCAGTTTTTCAATGCCGGAAGAGGGCCCGGATAGCGTCCGGCGAGAGAAGCCTTTCGGGCGACGGCTTTGGAAAGCATTCAAGGATCAGGCCCCCGCGGTAGTCAATCCCCTCCAGGGCCCGGAGGACCTCCCCGAAGGGGAGGTGCCCCGCCCCCGGAACCCAGCGGTTGGAATCCGCCAGATGGACGTGGAAGAGCCGTTTCCCCACAACACGGATGGAATCGCCGAAACGCGGCTCCTCGATGTTAGCATGAAAGGTGTCGAACAGGATTCCCAGGTTCTCGGCGCCCACCTCCTCGATGAGCTCCAGGGCCTCGGCCACGGTGTTCACGAGCCGGGTCTCATAGCGGTTCAGGGGTTCGAAGGCCAGCTTCACTTCTGGGTCGTGGGCAGCGCACTCCCGGAGGGATTCCACCAAGAGCCTTCGGTCCCCGTCGGCCCCGCGGAGCGACCCCACGATCACCACCGCCCCAAAGGGCCTGGCGAACTCCATGTGTGCTTTTATGCGGGCGACGGCCCGCTCCCGCACCGATTCGTCGGGGGAGGAGAGGGAGAGGCCCTCGATCCCCGCCGCCTGGCCGGTAGTGATGGAGACGAACCGAAGGCCCACCTCCCTCAAGGCCTCCGCCACCTCGTCTCGGTTCACCTTCGTGGGATCGGTAATGGCAAGCTCCACCGCGGTGAAGCCGGCACGGGCAACCTTGCTCAACCCTTCCCGCCAACGCTCCGGCTGGAACGGCGAGAAAGGCGTCGGGTCCTGCAACGGTATGATAATGCCGTAAGACCACATTTCACCCTCGCTTTCCACCACGGATCACCGCGCACACCATAGCCGCTCGAATTATGTCTTTCCACCCCATACCTCACGCCAGGCCCTGTTAAAGAACGGGGTTCCCCTTTTGGCAAACTTTCCGTGGTGAAGGACCATGAGAGGAGAACCCCGGCTGGGTTTCAGGAAACCGGGGCACCTCCTCAAGGCCAAGGGGATAGTAGGAAGCACCGCGTCCCCTTCTGGGAGATAGCTTTGGCCGAGCCTCAGACATGAGCAGGGAGGGCCCCATTCCGTCCCCGAACAGCTATCCGGGCACACAGCCCGCATCTTGCAAGACCGACGCCCTGGATGCGGAGGTACCGCCACGCTTCGCCGAGGTGATCGGGCCTGAGCCACGATCCCTGGCGGATGTGGGCACCTTTCGGTTGAGGGAGCTGGCGGTGGGGGTGGCCCCGTTCAACCGGGACAGCGGCCGGTGGCGTGGGAAGGGGAGGCAGGGCTGTGGTGAGGGCGGTGCTGTACATGGCAACGTTGGCGGCGACCAAATGGAATCCTATCCGTGGTTAATCCGGGCGAGAAGGCCGGTGAAGGTGGCGTTGGTGGCCTGCATG
>JAGGWU010000104.1 GCA_021163465.1 Candidatus Bipolaricaulota bacterium | reverse complement strand
GATTGAAGAACAAGCACTGATTGATGGCTGTACTCAGTTAAAAGCCTTTTATCGAATTCTACTACCCTTGGTTACTCAAGGGCTAGCGGCAACATCCATTTTTATTTTTATCGGATGTTGGAATGAGTTTGCCCTTGCGTACTTCTTAACTATGATAAGAGCTAGAACCCTTCCTACTGTTATTAGTCTTTTCCAAACACATGCGGGGATTAAGTGGGGGCCAATGTTTGCTACGGCCACAATTGCTACATTGCCAACGATAGTTTTTGCCTTAGCTGTGAGGAAGTACTTCGTTAGGGCTTTGACGTTTGGAGCTGTTAAAGGCTAAAGAAAAGATGACTCCTCGCTGTTTGGTGTGGGTAGTAGAGCAGTAAGCGCCAACATGGGGAGGCGAGAGTTTTGGACCCAAAGCGGGTGTTTGGTGAAGTCTTGAGGCTTTCTGGCAAGTTGCGAAGATCGGTTTCTCAACTGAAAAGCGGCGGATCGAGGGTACCATTGACTTCCCCCTGGCGTTAGGTGCAGTCGGGGCTGGGCCCCATCCCGATTTCTGGACCAAGGCTTGGCACTGGAGGCGCTGGAGATGACGCTTTTGAAGGGCAGGCCCGAGATCCATCACTCGGACCAGGGGGTGCAGTACGCGGCCAAGGAGTACGTGGAGCTCCTTGAGAAGCACGAGGTCCAGATCAGCATGGCGGATGTAGGGAGACCCGATCAGAACGGGTATGCTGAGCGGGCGATCCGGACGATCAAGGAAGAGGAGTGGAGCTATTGGAGTACCGGGGCTTTGGGGGTGTGAAAGAGAGAATCGGGGAGTTCATCGAGGAGGTGTACCAGGAAAAGTGGACACATTCAGAGCTTGGCTATCTGACCCCGACGGAGTTCGAGGAGAAGTGGCATAGGGAATGGGAAATCGCGGCTTCACTCTCTAAGGATGGCCGAGAAACTGTCCAACTTTTGGGGTCCACTAAGATCAACGGTTGGATCCGAGCGGCGAAGGCACGGGCCAGGAGGTACCGGAGTACGAGGAACCTGATCAACATGGCTCATCTTCTTGCGGGTAAGGTAGACTTCGGGCAACCCACATGAAACAGTGAGGGAACAAAAAGGTCTGAATAAGATATAGAAACGCCTAGAGTGGGGGGATCTGTATGAAAAGGATGACATGCCTGATTGTGCTAGAGGACTACCAAGCACTCGCGAGGGAGGCGGCGAGGGCCGTGGCCCGGAAGCTTTTGGAAAAACCCGACCTCGTCCTCGCCCTCCCCACCGGGGACACTCCCATCGGGATGTATCGAGAGCTGGTGCGCCTCCATCGCGAGGGGCTGGTGGATTTCTCCCAGGTCACGGCCTTTAACCTAGACGAGTACTTAGGAATTCCTCCCGATCACCCCCAAAGCTTCAAAAGCTACATGTGCCAACACCTGTGGGACCAGGTAAACCTGAAGGAGGAACGCCTCCATATCCCGGCCAGCCTCCCGGAGGATCCGGATGGGGAATGCGCCCGTTACGAAGGCCTGATCCAGGAGGCGGGGGGGATCGACCTGGCGGTGTTGGGGTTAGGGAGAAACGGGCACATTGGGTTCAACGAGCCCGGCACCCCCTTTGAATCCCTCACCCACGTTGCCCAGCTCTCCGAGGAGACCAGGAAGCGGGAAGCCCAAGCGTTTGGCGGGCTCGAACGTGTGCCAAAGAAGGCGATCACCATGGGCATCCGCACCATCATGAACGCCCGGGAGATCCTGCTTTTGGTCTCTGGGGTGGAGAAGGCGGAGGCGCTTTCCCGTGCGCTTTCGGGCCCGATTACTCCGGAGGTCCCGGCCTCGGTGCTCCAGCTTCATCCCCGGCTCACGATGCTGGCCGATGCCGCAGCCGCCGGATCCCTACCGAACCTCACCTAGACTGGGGCCCTGCCGACGTAGGTTGTCGGGATGGGACCCTTGGCAGGGCCTGGATTTTGGGGTAGGCTGACCACACAAGGGGGCAAGATGGCGACAGCACCTACCCTAAAGGATTGGCGGGCTCTATTCCATGCGGCGCAGGCTTTTCGCCAGCTCGCTCCTTGGGAATGGATGGAAGACAGCCACCTGGTGGGGGTCCGAGATCCCGTAACAGGGGAGATCGGTTATCTCTCCGTGCTGGGAAAGCTTGGGGAGGCGCTGGGGTTGGTGGTTTACCTGGGGCGGGAGGGGTTCGATAGCTACTTGAACCTATTGGGAGCTGATCCGGAGGAGTTTGAATTGGACGTGTACATCCGCCAGCGCTGCCTGACGCTGTTCTTCGAGGGGCGTGAGGATCTTTCGTCGCGCGATCTGGCGTTGATCCGCAAACTGGGCCTCCGGTTCCGGGGGAAGCAGGCGTGGCCGAAGTTCCGCTCCCATCGGCCGGGCTATGAGGATTGGTACCTCAACCAGGATGAGGTCCGCTACTTCACCGTGGCGTTGGAGCAGTTGCTGGACCTGGCCACCCGGCTGCGGGAGGAGCCGGAGCTGTTGGAGAAGGGCCCCCGGGGACATATCTTGGTACGGGTGTTGGATCGGGAAGAGGGTAGCTGGGAAGATCGGTGGTTCCCCGAGCCGCCTCCGGCCCCCCTGGAGCCGGTGCCCTTCGTTCCAGAGGGGTTGGTGTCAAGCTTGAAGGGGAAGTCCCGTCCCCGGCAGGGGATTTGGGAGGTGGATGTGTTCGGCCTCCCCGCCATGATCCGGGGAGAGAAAGGTTCCCCGGCCCTCTACGCGGCTTCACTTCTCTGTGTCCACCAGGAGAGCGGGTTCGTGCTGAACAGCGGCATCGAGCCGTATCCGACGCGGTTCGAAAACCTCGCCCATTGGTTCGTCACCACTTTAGAGGAATCCAAGTTAGGCTGGCCGGAGGAGGTGTGGGTGAGCCGCCCGGAGCTGGTGGCCGTCTTGGGTGGGCTCTTGGGGGAGCTGGGGATAAAGCTGACGCTGGTTGACGAGCTCGAGGCCTTGGAAGGGGCGAAGGAGG
>JAGGWU010000119.1 GCA_021163465.1 Candidatus Bipolaricaulota bacterium | reverse complement strand
GCCCCATCCCCTGCCCCCGACGCCCGTAAAGGAGGAAGGATGATGCGGCGAACCGGGCTTATTTTGGGATTAATGGCCATCGGCCTCCTCTCATTCGGTAAAGTAGATCTGGGGATCCTGTCCGAGGACTTCCCCCATTGGCAGGAAGTAATAGCGTCCTTCGGCGCCCGGGGCGGTGAGGTGGAGATCCACACATACTCAGCGGGCTACCTCTACCAGCAGATAAGGGTCCTCATTCCCTGGGGGCTATCGGAGCTCGATGTGGTGGAGGTATTGTCCGATTGGGCCGGCTCCTTGGCCGGGGTGCTCCATGATCTTTCCCCCTGGCGGGGCGAGCTTGAGGGAGCCGGGGCGGAGCTGGTCTTCTATGGGGGGAAGGTATTGGGAGTGCGGCTTCCGTGGCGCGACGACGCCTTCGCCGCCGTTCCGATCCGGGCCGATCCCCGGGCCGCGATCCCCTTCCTCAAGCTCCTCGGGGGGAGGCCGCCCGCCGCGGTCCCCCAAGGGGTTGCCGCGCCCTCCCCGCTCACCGTGCTTTCCATCGGCCCCTTGAGGATCGGGAAGCCGGAGGCCAACCTCCCTTACGTGGACGGGGCGCTGGAGCTGCTTTTGGGGGCGGTGAAGCAGACGAGCCCCACGGGAAAGGTGGCCCCCTTGGCGTACCTTCCCTCGGCGGCCCGGGAGGCCATCGCATTCGTGGCCAAGCTCGCCGGGATCCCACTTTCCGCCGGGGGGACGGAGGTAACGCTGGTGATCAAGCCCCTGCGGCCCGGGGCCCGGGTGGCGCCCCTGGGGGTAGGGAGGACGGTCCAGGCACCCTCCGGCCTCCAGAAGATCACCGTCCCCTTGGGGAATTTGGAGGAGGTAATCGGGGAGATCTCCGCCCGCTACGGAGGGCAAGTCCTGATCAAGGTCCCCGCGATCCCCGTTCCCCTGGCGGTCACTTCGGAAGGAGTGGGGAAGATCAAGGCCGATCTCTACCATGCCGCGGGCTACCGCGGGACCGGGGTCAAGATCGCGGTGATCGATGTGGGGTTCTCCGGCCTCTCGGCGTCCCAGGCCCGGGGCGACCTCCCCTATTCCGTGATCACCCGGGACTTCACCGGGAGGGGAATCGAGTCGGACTACTCCCACGGCACCGCAGTGGCCGAGATCGTCCACGACGTCGCCCCCGAGGCCCAGCTCTACCTCATAAAGATCGGGGACGAGGTGGACCTGGATAACGCGGTCTCTTACTGCATCTCCGAGGGGATCGATATCATCAACCACTCCCTCGGGTGGTACAACACCAACTTCTACGACGGCACCGGTACCATCGGGGATATCGTCCGTCGCGCCACGCAGGCGGGGATCCTGTGGGTCCAAGCCGCCGGGAACGATGCCATGAGACACTGGGAAGGCAACTTCACCGACACCGACGGCGACGGCTGGCTCGACACCGAAATCACCCTCACCGCCCAGGCCGGCAACCCCATCATGCTTTACTTCACCTGGGATGGGTGGCCCCTTACGGCGGATGACTACGACCTCTTCCTGTATGGCCCCAATGGCACACTCGTGGCATCCTCCACCAAGACCCAGGCGGGAACCGAAGAACCCACGGAGTTCATCAACTATACTGCGGCCACAAGCGGGACTTACAGGATCAGGATCCAGAAAGCTAGTGGCACCGCAAGGCGCCTCGAGCTCTTTTCCATCTACCAAGACCTTTCGCCCCACGTAATCTCGAGCTCCATGCCGGCCCCGGCCAACGCCGCCGAGGCACTAACGGTGGGGGCGATCTCCTGGAGCAGGTATACAACCGGTCCCATCGAGGAATACTCGTCCCGGGGTCCCACCAACGACGGCCGCCGAAAGCCGGATCTCGTGGCTCCGGATAACGTTTCCACCGGGGTGACCCCCTACTACAGCCCGTTCCAGGGGACCTCCGCTGCCGCGCCCCACGTGGCCGGTGCCGCAGCGCTGATCTTGTCCCGGAACCCGGGCCTGGACCTCAACGGGCTGCGGAGCGAGCTGCTCTCTTACTGTGTCCACATGGGCGATCCTAATACTTACGGTGAGGGGAGGCTGGAGCTTTCCCTCCCTAGCGTTCCCAAACCCGACCTCGTCATCGACTCCGTCACCTATACCCCGAGCTCCCCCCGGGTGGGGGACACCCTGACCTTCACCGTGGTGGTGCGGAACGCGGGGGCCGGGGACGCCGGGCCGTTCGCGGTGGAGCTCCGCGACGGGGGAGCGAGGCACAAGGACGTGCCCGGCCTGGCCGCGGGCGGCACCTGCACCCTGAACTTCACCGCCGTCCTTTCGGCGGCCTCCGTGACCTTCACCGCGGTGGCCGATCCCGATGGCATGGTGGAAGAAGCAAACGAGACCAACAACTCCCGTTCGGTCACGGTGAGCGCCTCCCTCCCCGCGTTGAGGGCCGACGCCGGCGGTCCTTATTCGGGCACCGTGGGCGTGCCCATCACCTTCGACGGTCGAGGTTCTGTGGGCGATATCGTCTCCTACACCTGGGATTTCGGCGACGGGACCACGGGGAGCGGGGCGGTGGTGCAGCACGCCTACTCCGCCCCCGGGACCTACACCGTGCGGCTCACCGTCCGCGACCGCTACGGACACACCGACTCCGACACCACTACCGCCACGGTCCAGCCAGCCCCCACTCCCCAGGGGAGGCTGACCACCGATAAATCCGCCTACGCCCCCGGGGAGACGGTCCGGATCGCCTTCGCCAACGTGGGCCCGGTGACCATTACCCTCCCTAATACCGCCCCCTGGATGATCCGCGACGCCCACGGCCGCATCGTGTACGCACCCATGGCGGCCATGGTCCCCACGCCGGTGGCGCCGGGGGCCTCTAAGAGTTGGTCCTGGAACCAACGGGATAACTCCGGGAACCAAGTGCCTCCCGGAACCTACACCGTGGAGCTCCGCACCTCCGACGCCGGGACCTTCACCGCTTCCTTCACCATTCGGGCGCCCGCCAAGCCCGACCTCGTGATCGAGTCCCTCTCCTACCAACCCCCTGCACCTAGGATCGGCGACACCATCACCTTCTATGTCAAGGTGAGAAATGTGGGTGGAGCCCGGGCGGGCCGCTTCTACGTGCGGGTACGTGACGGGGCGGGGTACCAACAAGCGTCGCTTTCCGGACTCAACCCCGGGCAGTCCTACACCGTGACCCTGAGGCTCCGCCTCACCCGAAGCCCCGAGACCTTCACCGCGTTTGTCGATTATTACGACCGGGTGGACGAGCTGGACGAGACCAACAACACCGAATCCATCACCGTGACCGCCGCCGTGGTGCCCTTGGACGTGGAGGTTTCGTTGGACAAGGCCGCCTACACCGTGGGCGAGGAAGTAACGATCGCGGTGGACCTCAACCGGGGCGCCTACGTCTACCTCGTGGAGCTCGATCCCCTGGGCCGGGCGATCATGGTCTTCCCCAACGCCTCACACCCGAGCCCGGCCCTTCCCGGCGGGCGCTCCATCGTGCGGGCGGAGGCCTCGGAGCCGGTGGGTAACGAGTCCCTGTACGCCTTCGCCGCCGATAGTGCCATCCCCCTCTTCCCGACCCCTACAGGGCCGGGATTCCCCGTTCTTTCCACCGCGGGCTCCGACTTCCTCGCTCGGGTAAGGGCTTGGCTGCGGGACAATCTCCCCGATGCCTTGTGGGACGAGAACCGCGTGGACTTCGAGGTGAGGGGTCCCGTGGCGAATAAGCGCCCGGTAGCGCACTTCGCCTACACGCCCACGGCCCCTTCCGAGGGGGACACGGTGCGGTTCGATGCCTCGGGGAGCTACGATCCCGACGGAAGCATCGTGAAGTACATCTGGGACTTCGGCGATGGAGCGAGTGGGACCGGGAAGATCGTGGCCCACACCTACTCCCATGCCGGCACCTATACCGTTAGGCTCACGGTG
>JAGGWU010000077.1 GCA_021163465.1 Candidatus Bipolaricaulota bacterium | reverse complement strand
TTCCATCCCCTCCTCGAAACACTTCGGGCATTCGATCCGGTGCGGGTAATAGACCGCCCCGCAGCGCGGACACCTGGTCGCCCGGACCTCCCCCCGCTCGAGCCCCTCGGCAAACTTCTTGTTGGCTTTGGTGTGCTTCAAAAAGAGAGAAAAGCGCTCGAATTCCATCCTTCACCCCTCGCGCCGGAAGATATGGACGGCCACGTGCTGGCCGCTCCCGCCGACGTTGTGGGAGAGGCCGATCTCCGGATCCTTCACTTGGCGGCCGGGTTCCGCCTCCCCCCGGAGTTGTTTTGCGATCTCCACGGCCATGGCGACGCCGGTGGCCCCGATGGGATGCCCCTTGGCCTTGAGGCCCCCGTCCACGTTCACCGGGATGTCCCCGTCCACGTGCGTGCGCCCCTCCTCGATGAGCTTCCCGCCCTCCCCCTTCTCGCAGAAACCCAGGTCCTCGTAGGCCACGATCTCGGCGATGGTGAAGCAGTCGTGGACCACGGCCACATCGATGTCAGTGGGGCCCACCCCGGCCATGCGGTAGGCCTGCCGGGCGGCCTCCACCGTGCCCCGCAGGGTCGTGAGATCCTCCCGCTCCGACATGGAAAGGGCGTCGGTGGCGAGCCCGAGCCCCACGATCCAGATGGGGGGTTTCCCGCTTCCCTTGGAGATCTCCCGTGCCACGTCCTCCGAGGCCAGAAGGACAGCGGCCGCCCCGTCGGAGATGAGGGAACAATCGTAGAGCTTAAGGGGCTCGGCGATGGGGCGCGAGCTGAGGACGTCCTCCACTGTGATCTCCTTGTGCATGTGGGCGTAAGGGTTGAGGTTGGCGTAATGGTGATTCTTCACCGCTACCAGGGCGAGCTGTTCCCCGGTGGTCCCATAGCGCGCCATATGGGCCCGGGCGATGAGGGCGTAGTAGCCGGGGAAGGTCATCCCGAAGGGATACTCCCACATGGGATCGCCGCCCTTGCCCAGGGCCTCGGTGACCACGGGTGTGGGGACCTCGGTCATCTTCTCCGCGCCCACCACTAGCACCAGATCGGAAAGGCCCGAGGCTACCGTCATCCAGCCGGTGCGGACGGCCATGCTGCCGGAGGCACATGCCCCTTCCACGCGGAAACTGGGCTTGGGATGGAATCCGAGGTAATCCACGATCTGGGCGGAAGGTTGGAGGGCGAAGGCGAGCTCGTCGGAGCCTACGCTCACCACCATGGACTCCACATCGCGCAAGGAGACCCCGGCATCGGAAAGACAAGCCTTAACGGCCTCGAAGGCGAGCTCCCGCAGTGAAGCGTCCTCCCGGCGCCCGAACCTCGTAAGCCCTACACCTACTACCCCGACCCGTTTCACCCGCGGTCACCTTTTTGACTCCTGAATCAGTTGTCACTCATTGTAGGCCCCCGAGACGCCCAAGGCAAGTAACGCACAAGATTCCGGGCTTCAGACAGACTTGAGACAAGAGACGCCGGTGGGCATCGCCCCCGTGCCGACAAAACCCGTTACGCGTCACGGAATACGGGCCTTGTTCATCGGCCGCTCAAGGCCCAAAAGACCTTTGAGGTCCCGGCTCCCAAACCCCGCCACGTTCGCCCCCACCTCCCCCTTGTACCGGAGCCCCGGGAGCCGGGGACAGGTGCTTCCTTCGGCTTCCCTTGCCGGTGTGAACCTCATTTCCACCATCCCGTGCGGTCAGGTTGGTCGCAGGAAATCGTCCCGAGCTCGGCACAGCCTCTTGAGCTCCCAGGGGCACGGGGTACACTGAAAACCGACCTCCGATGGTGGAGAAGCGGAAGCCCTTCTGGGAAGAGGGAGCGGAGGATCACGACGTGGACATCCTCGGCCTGTACCTCGCCGAGGTGGCAAGGATTCCGCCCCTCTCGCCCGAGGAAGAAAGGGAGCTCGCCCGCCGCATGCGGGAGGGGGATATCGAGGCGCGGAACCGCTTGGTGCTCGCGCACTTGAGGCTTGTCGTCTCCATCGCCCGGGAGTACGGCGACACCGGGTTGGACCTCCTCGATCTTATCCAGGAGGGAAACATCGGCCTCCTGGAGGCGGCGGCGCGCTTCGACCCCGAGAAGGGGTTCCGCTTCTCCACCTACGCCCGCTGGTGGATCCGCCAGGCGATCGGCGCCGCCATCGAACGCCAGTCCCAGCTCATCCGCATTCCGGCTTACCTCTTCCGGGCCCTGGTGCGTTGGGCCAAGCTCAAGGCGAGCTTCGGGGACGATGGGATCTCTGAAACGGTGGACACCATTTCTTACCCCGGGCTCACGGTGGAACGGCTCCGGGAGCTTGAGCGCACCATCGGAGAAGTCGTCTCCCTGGACATGCCCGTGGGCGCCGAAGGCGAGGAGACCCTGGAGGAGCTCGTCGCCGACGAAAAGATGCCCACTACGGAGAAGCTCGCCCTGCAGGAGCTCATGCGGGAAGAGCTCCTGGAGTTGATCTCCCAGCTTCCGCCCAAGGAGGCCCTGGTCATCAGGCTCCGCTACGGGCTCGAGGGGGCCAAGCCCCAGTCCCTGGCAGAGGTGGCGGCGAAGCTCGGGGTCTCGCGGGAGCGGGTGCGCCAGCTGGAGAAGCAGGCCCTCAAGCGCCTCAAGGCCTGGACCTCCGAGGCCCTGGAGTACTACCGCCGCCTGGTGACGGCCTGAAGGCACCTGAACTTAAGAAAGTTCCCACTCGGAGCGGATGGGCAGGGGCTCGTAAGCTTTGTATTTGCGGCGGGCGGCGATGAAGCGGTAGGGAAAGCGGCCGAGGAGCTCGTTCCACGCCTTTACCAGCTCGTTGTACCGGCGCCGCTTTATGTCGTATTCCTCCGCGGCTTCGGCGAGCCTGTTTTGGGCCCGGCGCAGCTCGCCCGGGCGCTCCCGGGGAAGGGCGGCAAACACCCGCCAAAGCACCGTGCGGATCTTCTCGTCGAGAACATGGATCGCCTCCACATCCAGCTCCCTTTCGGTGGCGTCAGCCACGAGCTCCTCGAGGGCCTTCCGTCCTTCGGGAACGAGGCCCTCCTTCGCTAGGACGCGGGAAAAATCGCGGAGGACCGCGATTCGCTCTTGAAACGCGCTCACTGCCTCGCGCCACGCTTCCTCCAGTTGCCTTTCCCCGGAACACAGCCTCCGGCTGGCCCGCCGGTATTCCCAGGCCAAAAAGAACGCGATCAAAGCGGCGATTACCAGTATCGCTTCCATCTTGCCTCACCAGGAGCTTCCCCCACCGCCGCCCATGCCCCCTCCGGAGAATCC
>JAGGWU010000142.1 GCA_021163465.1 Candidatus Bipolaricaulota bacterium | reverse complement strand
TACCAGCGGGTCGACAAGGAGGGGATATTCCACACCGACTGGGAGGCGGTGGCATGATCCTTTCACATGCCCCAGGCCGTCCCATCCCCGAGGCCGAACTTAAGGAAAAGCTGCGGGAGGCCCTGGCGGGGATCGGGAAGCGGAAAGAGCGGTGGCTCGCCATCGTCCCGGACGACACCCGCACCCTCCCCATGCCAGCCATCTTCGAGGTGCTGGTGGAAGTACTTGCCCCCAAGGTGAAGGAGCTTTCGTTCTTGGTCGCCCTGGGGACCCATCCACCTATGACAGAGGACCAACTCCGTTCCCACTTCGGGCCCGCGTATGCGGAGCTTCCGGGGAACGTCCGGGTCTTCCAGCACGCTTGGGACGATCCCGCGGCCCTGGCGCTGATCGGGAGGATCTCCCGGGAGGAAATGGAAGAAATCTCGCGGGGCCTGCTCCGGGTGGAAGTGGAGGTCGAGATAAACCGGCTGGTCTTGGGGTACGACAGGATCCTCATCGTGAACCCGGTCTTTCCCCATGAGGTGATCGGCTTTTCGGGCGGTCACAAGTACTTCTTCCCCGGGGTCTCGGGCCCCAGGATGGTGCACGTGTCGCATTGGCTCGGGGCCCTGATCACGAACCCCAAGATCAACGGCCACAAGTGGACCCCGGTGCGGGAGATGGTGGAGCGCGCGGCCTCCCTGATCCCCACCCCGAGGCTCGGCCTCTCGCTGGTCCTTGAGGGCCACGATCTGGTGGGGATGTTTCTGGGGAAGGTGGTCGAGGCCTGGGAGGCCGCCGCGGACCTCTCGGCGCAGGTGAACATCGTCTGGGTGGAGCGGCCGTATGACCTCGTGATCTCGGTGGCCCCGGGGATGTACCGGGAGCTCTGGACCGCGGGGAAGTGCATGTACAAGCTTGAGCCGGTGGTGGCCGACGGAGGAACTCTAATTATCTACGCCCCCCACATCCGGGAGATCTCTCCCACCCACGGCAAATGGCTCCTGGAGGTGGGCTACCACGTGCGGGACTATTTCCTTGCCCAGTGGGAAAAGTTCGAGAGGTATCCCTGGGCGGTTTTGGCCCACTCTACCCACGTAAAGGGGATCGGGACCTACCGGAACGGGATGGAACGCCCCCGGATCGAGGTGGTGCTCGCCACGGGGATCCCCGAGGAGGTCTGCCGAAAGATCAACTTAGGCTATCGGGATCCAAAGAGCCTGGATCCCGGTGAGTTCATGGAGCGTGAGGACGAAGGGATTTTGGTAGTTCCCCGCGCCGGGGAGATGCTCTACCGCCTCGCCGACGGCACCGTGCCGGATATCGATAAACTGTGAGCCATCCGTTATGGAACCCCCTGTTCACAGAGATATCGCATCAGGTGTTGGCAATCGAGTCCGAGGCCACAGATTATTGGATCGTCCCACCTTCCTTGGAATCTAACCCTTCCCTCCCTGTCCGCAACTAGGATCAGGTGGGAATAGGTATCTATGCCTAAGGCCTTCCAAATCCCCTCGTCATGGATCAGGGGGAAGGTGATGCCCAGTTCTTCCGCTAGAGCCTTGGCCCTTTTCTCTGTCCATCCAGGCGGGCCCTTTAATATGCCCAAGACGGCCACCCCTGCGCCTGAAAAACCCTCATGGACTTTCTGCAGAACAGAAAGCGCCCTTTTGGTCCGGTACCCTGTCTCTTCTGCAAGTACGTCAAACGGCAATTTTGGAGGGGGCCAGAAATAAACGTAGTCGAAGTTGTATACATCAACAAAGATGAGAAACGAAAGCTTGCCCTCCAGGTATGCGGATGTGATCCTATGTCCCGTGAGGACATCAACAGCATCAAACGAAGGGATCGGAAGCGGGGGTTCGATCATGTCCACTTTATCTTCCACTTCCACGGCTATCTCCTCGTTGAGGAGAACAGCGAACAACAACGACAGTCCACATTCATATCCTTGACACATAACTTGGGAAAGGCCTTGGGCAGAAAACAGGAGCAGAGCCATTGCCGATAGTACCGACAACGCTCTCATTTCTCTTCCCTTTCTTTGATGACTGGTTTGGGCTTTTCGGAACTACACCCACAGCCTAGCCGTACAACGTATCTGACCTTGTACTTAATTATAGGGTCACCGATGGGCGTAGGGCACCATACACAGGTCCCAGCGCACTCTTTCACGGACCTCGCCATCGCCAGACGACCTCAAGGGAAATCCAGCTCGATTCCCCCGTCGACAATGCAATGCGAACCTCAACTGCCTTCTTTTCCTCGGGGTCAAAGGCATAAGCCACTTTGGCCCCCGCTGATCCCAGGGGAAGACCTGCTTCCGATATGGGCACGGCCAGATTGGCCGAAACGCTTAAGCGGATCCACGAGTTGGCGACGAAGCCTGTGCCCAGGGCCACGGTAAACCAGCTGTGCGGTTCGTCCTCCCGGCTCTGAACCCCAAGCTCCCCCACTAGCACCACTGGGTCCCGAAGGAGGCTGGCTGAGGCCTTGATAACGGTACGCCAAGGGGCCCCAAACGAAAGGGATACCCGCGGGTCCCACGGGCTTTGCGGATCCATTCGCCACTCATAGAAGACGGAATACCCTAGGGCTTCTTGAGTAAAACTCAGCTTCTCCGTGCCGTGGAGGTATGTCCGTTTTTCCTCAACCGT
>JAGGWU010000026.1 GCA_021163465.1 Candidatus Bipolaricaulota bacterium | reverse complement strand
GGCCGTTCTCGTAGATCTCGTTGTCGTGGATTTTGGTATTCGTCGCCCCGTTCGCCGCGATGACCCCGTAGCCGTCGTTGTTGTGGATCGTGCAGTTTTTAACCTCATTTGAGTCACCGCCTGAGATAGTGATCGCCCCGTAATCGGTGGACCCAGAGCTCGTCCCGGTTATCTCAACGCCATCGATCACGTTGTTGCTTCCCGTGATGTAGATCCCATCCTGTTGTGCTCCCTGCACTTTGAGGCTTCCGGTGCCCGCCGTGATCGTGTTCCCGCTTGAAGCGATCTGGAAGGCGTTGGCAACGTTGGAGGCATCGATCACGATGTTCTGGCCGCTAGCATCTATCGTTGTACCGCCCTCGTTTCCGATCCACAGCGGCCCGGAGGTTAAAGTAATCGTCCCGGAGACATCAAAGACAATTGTATCTGTCTCTCCATTCCAATTAGCGGTTTCAATTGCATTGCGAAGGCTACCCGCGCCACTGTCGTTGGTGTTAGTTACGTGAATCTCGGCGGCCCAGCCGAGGAAGGGAAGGAAGAGAACCGACAGGATAACAACAAAAGAAAAGACCCTCATTCTTCATCCCCCGCCCCTTCTACTTGAATCTCCTGCTTGAGAACATTGCCTACTTGAGAGCATTATAGGGATGGCAGCCACCGCGGTCCAAATCGCGTTAGTACAAGAGCGATCTATCCCGGAAGCAACCGAAGGACGCCGAGGCGGCATCCCACCACAACCTCATTCCCCGGCCGTCCGGAAGGGCGAGTGCTTTGGTCCCAATACATGTCCGAAGCCCAGCCCGGTAGTCTTTGCCCGGCTTAATATACCCATGGCCTCCGGACGCCCTCCTTCGGCGCCGGGCGAGTCCGAACTAGGAATCCCGGGACGAAAGCCGGAGCTTCAGCGCTTGCGGTGGGTAATGATCTCGTCCACGAGCCCGTATTTCTTGGCCTCTTCAGCGGACATGAAGAAGTCACGGTCGGTGTCGCGCTCTATCTTCTCCTTGGGCTGCCCGGTGTGGTGGGCGAGGATCTCGTTTATGCGATCCCGGATCTTCAGGATCTCGTCGGCGTGGATCTTTATGTCCACGGCCTGGCCCCGCACCCCGCCCCACGGTTGGTGGATCATGATACGGGAATTGGGAAGCGCAAAACGCTTCCCCTTCTCGCCCCCGGCCAAGATCACGGCCGCCGCCGAGGCTGCCATCCCCACACAGATGGTCTGCACCGGGCACTTCACGTACTGCATCGTGTCGTAAATCGCCAGCGCCGCGTGCACGTCCCCCCCAGGGGAGTTGATGTAGAGGTAGATGTCGCGCTCGGGATCCTCCGCCTCGAGACAAAGGAGCTGCGCGATGATGTTGTCCGCCGCCCCGGAATAGGGGGCGCCGCCGGCGCTTAAGATGATCTCCCCCGAAAGGAAGACGATCCTGTCTTTAAACAGGCGGGCGAAGGCCCGCTCGTAATAGCGCATCATGCGTTCTTCCTCGTAGGGCCACTGAAGCTTCATTCCGCCTCCTTCCCCTTCGCATGCTCCAGGATCCAGTCCGCCGCCCGCTCGAAGATCAACCGGGAGCGCACGAGGTCCTCCTCCACCTCCAACGAACGGGCCATGTCCCGCACCTCCTCTTCGGAGGGATAGAGCCCCTTCTGGGAGGCCACCAGCCGCGAGACGATCCACCGTCGCATCCTGCGCCGCACGGCCTCCTCCACCTCGGGCCGCAGCTCCGCCTTTCCTCCGTGGCGGGCGAGCTCTATCTCCACCTCCTCCTCCAAGAGGCTCGGGGGAACCTCGATCCCGAGCTTTTCGGCCAGGGCGTCCAACGCCGCCAGGCGCATGCGCCCCCTGCGCTCCGCTTCCTTCCGCTCGCGGAGCTCCGTCTTCGCCCTCTCCCTGAGGTCCTCCCAGCTTTCCTCGCCGTAGTGGGCCGCCACCTCTTCTTCGGTGGGGATGGTCATCTTGTAGACCTGGGTGACCTCGATGGAGAGCTTTCGGCCCTTTTCGTCCTCGATCACCACGATATCCCCGGGACGTTTCCCGAGAAACTTGTGGGGAAGGCCTTCCTCGCCCTCCCCCACTTCCACTTCGTAGAGGTCATCGCGATGCTTGAACCGCACCACGTCGCCCGGCTCCGCAGGACCGTCCTTGGGCTCGAGGATCGCCGCGCGGCGCTTGAGCTCCTCCAGGGTCTCCATGAGCTCTTCTTCCCCCACCTCGACCTCCGGGACATCGGGAAGCTCAAGGTCGAGCTCGTCGGGGATTTCTACCTCGGGCCACACGGCGAAGGTGGCCTGGAAGGCGAGGCGCTTCCCCCGCTCGAACTCCTTTATCTCCACCTTCGGAGAGGAGAGGGGCTTGAGCTTATGTTCCTCTATGGCCACCGGGAGCCATTTGTCCACCAGGATCTCCTTTACCTCGTCGTCGAAGAGATCCGGACCGTAACGGGAAAGGAGCACCGCCTTGGGGACCTTTCCAGGCCGAAAGCCAGGGACGCTGAACTCCCGCGCCGCCCTCCGATACGCCTCATCCTCGGCCCGCGCAAGCTCGCCGGGCGGAAGCTCTACCAGTACGGTGACTTCATCGCCTTCGCGTTTGACCTCGATCTTCGCTTCCTCGGCCATGGCCGAAGATTATACGCGTACCAAGCCCATTTCACCCCTACCAGGAGATATAGCCCCAGATGCGGAGGGCCACTTCCCCCAACCACTGTAACACCGGGGTGAAGTAAAGCAACGCAAAAAGGATAAGGATCCCGAACATCCCCAGCGAGAGGTACCGGCGCCGGAGGTCCGGGGGGAGGAAGAACGCCAGCACCTTGGAGCCGTCCAACGGGGGAATGGGGAGGAGGTTCAAAAACGCGAGGAAAAGGGAGATCACGCCCAAATAGGTCAGAAACACCATGGGCCAGTAGAGGAAGTCGGGAGGACCCGAAAGCCAAAGGAGCCTCCCGATCCCGGCAGCAAGAAGGGCTATGGCGATGTTGGTCCCCGGCCCCGCCAGGGAGACGTACATGATCCCCCGGGGCGGGTCCCGGAAGTACCGGGGGTTTATGGGCACGGGCTTGGCCCACCCGAAGACCGGGACGTTCACCCGGGTCACCAACCGCATGAAGACCAGTATCCCGGGGATGAGGATGGAGCCGATGGGGTCGATGTGCCGCAGGGGGTTCAACGTGAGGCGGCGGGAGAGCTTGGCCGTGGGATCCCCCAGCTTCCACGCCACATACCCGTGGGCTACTTCATGGGGGATCACGCTGCAGATGAGGGCCAAAACCGCCAGCAACCCCTCAATTGCCCGGTCCATCTTCTTCTCCCGGCCGCACCACGATCACTTGCTCTTTGTACACCGCGAACGCCCCGGGTGGCGCCCCTTTCGGCTTCCGCAGGTGTCTCACCTCGGTATAGGTCACGGCGACCTTTGTATCATACCGGGCCTTGGAATGCCAGGCCGCCAGTCTTGCCGCCTCCTCTAGCACCTCTTGTGGTACCGCCCTTCCGGCGCACTTCACGATCACGTGGGCCCCGGGGATGCCCCGGGCGTGGAGCCACAGATCGCGTGGATGGGCCTCCCGGACCAGCCTTTCGTTCTCCCGTGCCGAACGTCCTACGAGCACACGAAAATCCCCTACCCGAAACTCCCGCGGCCTGGCCCTTTCCTTCCGCTCCGCCTCCCCGGCTCGGGGGGGCCTTACCCCCAGGGCCTCCAGCTCTCCCTCCAGATAGGGTGCCAAATAGGGCCTTTTCTCGAGCTCACGGAGGATCTCCTTGAGCTCCTCGATCTCCTCCTCGAGCGTCCCTTTCCTTTTGGGGAGTTCCTCCAGGGCGCGGCGAAGCTTACGGGCCCGCGCGTAGAGCCTCTGGGCGTACTCCTGGGGCGGGACAGCGGGGTCCAACGTGATCACCACCGGGGCCCCATCGAAGCCCCCGACCTCGGCCTCCCGCGCGCCCCGGGGGATATCGTGCAGACGAGTAAGGATCAGGTCAGCCTTGAGCTTCAGTTCCTCCCACCTCCTGGCCTCTTCCAAAGAACCCTCGATCTTCTCCAGGGCCCGGAGCTTCCGCCGGATGGCGTCCCGGATGCCCCTCACAAGCTCCCGTGCATCCCCGAGGAAGAGAAGCTCCTCCCGAACCCGGTCCAAGGCTTGGAAGTAGTGAGGGAACTCCTCCTCCGCGTTCCCCAGCTCCGGCCGGGGAAAGAAGGACGCCAGGGTTCCCCGGGAGGTACGGTAGAGGTATCCTCTGGGCCTTTCCGCGAGGATCTCCTCTGCAAACTGCCGAAGCTCTTCCTCGGTGGGGGAGCGGCCGAGGCGGGCCCCCAGGGCCCGGCGGATGCCCGGGCCAATCCCCTCCAAGGGGTCCCCATCCCGCCCCCATTCCGCCGGGGAGGGCGTGCCTCCCGCGAGCGCCCCGAGCAGGGCTTTCCCCTTCAACAGGAAGAGGTTTCCCCTACGAGGGCGGAAGTCCACCACTAAATCCACGTCCGGGAACCGGAGCCGGAGTGCCCGGTCGAACCCCGCCTGCTCCAGGGAAAGGAGGGGCTTCCCCCGCAGGTGCCGACGCAAGAGGGCGGCGAAAGCCGGCGGGTGCTCCGGGGCCGGGGGGCGGAGCTCGGTGCGGTGGAATGCCTTATCCAAGGGATCGATGACCAGTGCTCCGGGGGGCGAAAAGAGCCGCAGGAAAACGACCTCTCCTACCTGGTGGACCTTGGCCACCCGGGCTCCCCGGAAGCCCTCGGCTTCCCGCAGCGCGGCCTGAAGTTCGATCCCCTCCATCTCCTAGCCCCCAACAGGATCAAGCGGGTGGGGCCGCCGGACCCCTTGGGGCCCTGGTCACGGCCCTGGGCGGCCACCGAATATTATGGGCCCAGGGATCGGCAAGGGACCGGTGCCCCTTTTCCGGCGGCACACCGGGGCCTGCTTTAAGTCCTTATCATGGAGCCCGCTTTACGCCGCTGTGCGTCTGGCCCGATCGAATCGGCTTGACCCTTTTCCTTTTGCCACCGATAATATTATGCTTCCTTAGGCCGGCGTAGCTCAGTTGGCAGAGCGGCGGTTTCGTAAACCGCAGGTCGGAGGTTCGAATCCTCTCGCCGGCTCAAGTTTTTTCAAACACAGGATTTTGCTTTGCCCCAATGTGATGAATGTCCCCTTGCCCCTCCGGTTTCCCCGGGGTTAAGTTAACCGGGCCTGTTTTGGTGAGGGGGAAAAGATGATCCAATTCGTAAAGAAAAGGGACGGACGTGTTGTTCCCTTCGACCCCGAGAAGATCGCCCGGGCCATCGAGCGGGCACTGCGGGAGACCGGGGAAGGAACCCCGGGTATCTCCCGGCAGCTGGCCGAGAAGGTGATAAAGACCCTCGAGACGCGCTTCGTGGGCCTGTTCGCTCCCCCCAGTGTGGAGGAGATCCAGGACGTGGTCGAAGAGGTCCTGATGTCAGCAGGCCTTTACCGCACCGCCCGCGCCTACATCCTCTACCGCTACCAGCACAAGCAGATGCGGGAGCTCCGGGACCTCGTGGCCCCGGAGGCGGTGGAGGATTACCTCAACGAGGCCGATTGGCGGGTAAAGGAAAATGCCAACATGTCCTTCTCCCTCCAGGGCCTCAATGTCTTCCTCACCGAGAAGATCATCTCCCGCTACTGGCTTTCCCGGGTTTATCCGCCCCACGTGCGGAAGGCCCACGAAAACGGCGATTTCCATATCCATGACCTCGGTACATTGGGCCCCTACTGCGTGGGGTGGGACATCAGGGACTTGCTCTTGCAGGGGTTCGGGGGGGTACGGGGGAAGATCCACTCAAAGCCCCCAAAACACTTCCGCACGGCGCTTTTACAAGCCGCCAACTTCCTCTACACCCTCCAGGGAGAGGCCGCCGGGGCCCAGGCCTTTTCTTCCCTCGATACCTACCTCGCCCCGTTCATCGCCTACGACGAGCTCACCTATTCCCAAGTAAAGCAGGCCATCCAGGAGTTCGTGTTCAACCTGAACGTGCCCACCCGGGTGGGGTTTCAGACCCCCTTTACCAACGTCACCCTCGACATTCGGGTCCCCCACTTCATGGAGCGGGAGCCGGTGATCATCGGGGGGAAGCCCCAGCGTTCGAGCTACGGCGAGTTCGCCAGGGAGATGTCCTGGTTCAACCGGGCCTTCGCCGAGGTGATGACGGAAGGTGACGCTACGGGGAGACCTTTCACTTTCCCCATCCCCACCTACAATATCACCCCCGATTTCCCCTGGGACGATCCGGACTTAGAACCCATCTGGGAGATGACGGCCAAATACGGGATCCCCTACTTCGCCAACTTCGTGAACTCCGATATGCGTCCCGAGGACGTGCGCTCCATGTGCTGTCACCTGCGGCTGAACAACGAGGAGCTCCGTAAGCGGGGCGGGGGGCTCTTCGGCGCCAATCCCCTCACCGGCTCCATCGGTGTGGTCACCATCAACCTCCCCCGCATCGGGTACTTGGCTAGGAACGAGGGAGAATTCCTGGAACGGCTGGAGGAGCTGATGGAGCTTGCCAAGCAGTCGTTGGTGATAAAGCGCAAGCTCCTCGAGCGCCTCACAGAGGCCGGGCTCTATCCTTACTCCCGGTTCTGGCTGCGGGGGGTGAAGCAGGCCACGGGCGAGTACTGGAAGAACCACTTCTCCACCATCGGGATCATCGGGATGAACGAGGCGTGCCTGAACCTCTTCGGGAAAGACCTCTCCCATCCCGAGTGCATCGCGTTCGCGGAGAGGGTGTTGGACTTCATGAACGAAAAGCTCGTGCGCTTCCAGGAGGAGACCGATCACCTCTGGAACCTGGAGGCCACCCCGGCGGAAGGGACCAGCTACCGTTTGGCACTATTGGACAAGAAGCGGTTCCCCAAGATCATCGTGGCCAACGAAGAGGATGTGCAAAGGGGTGCCGCTCCCTATTACACCAACTCCACCCACCTTCCCGTGGAGTTCTCCGATGATCTGTACCGCGTGCTCGTGCTCCAGGACCCATTACAGGTGAAATACACGGGGGGGACCGTGCTCCACATCTGGCTGGGCGAGCGGGCGCCCACCGGCGAGGCGGTGAAGGCCTTGGTGCGTCAAATCGTGCGCCATTTCCGCCTCCCCTACTTCACCATAACCCCTACCTTCTCCGTCTGCCCCTCCCACGGGTATCTCGCGGGGGAGCGGGAGCATTGCCCCAAATGCGGCGCGCCCGCCGAGGTCTATTCCCGGGTGGTGGGATATCTGCGTCCGGTGGAGCAATGGAACGCCGGGAAGAAGTCGGAATTCGCGCGGCGGCTCACCTTCAACGTGGGCCATGTCCCCGCACAGGGATGAAGATCGCCCACTTCCTGGGCCTCTCCCTCATCGATTACCCCGGGAAGGTGGCGGCGGTGATCTGGACCGCGGGATGTAACCTCCGCTGCCCCTTTTGTTACAACCCCGAGCTGGTCCTTCCCGAATACGTGAAGCGCCTGAAGCTCTTGGATCCCCACGATGTCCTCGGAGAGCTCGGCCAGCGGGCCGGGTTCATCGAGGGCCTGGCCGTCACCGGAGGCGAGCCCACCCTCCAAGGGGACCTGGAAGGGTTCCTGAGGGAGGTAAAGGCCCTGGGCCTTGCGGTGAAGCTCGACACGAACGGAACGCATCCGGAGGTCCTGGAGCGGCTGCTTTCCGCGGAGCTCCTGGATTACGTGGCCTTGGATGTAAAGGCCCCCTTCGCCCGGTACCATGAGCTCGTGGGGCTTCCGCGCGAGGCGTCCCGGGAGGTGGCGGGGGCGGTACGGCGGTCTTTGGAACTTTTGGCGGCGGGAAAGATCCCGTTTGAGATTCGCACCACCGCTGCCCCGGGCCTGGATGCCGCCGATATCATCCAGATCAAACGGCAGATCCCCGAGGGGGCAAAGTACGTGATCCAACGCTTCACCGTCCCCCGGGGAAAGGGCTTGGTGGGCGGGGACCCCCGCGGGGGGTACCTTTCGGCGGAGGAGATAAAGAGGCTCGCGGCCGAGCTCGGCTGCGAATATCGGGTCTAATCGATCTTCTAGGAGTAGTTTTTCGGCTAACCTCGAGGCATGCGGGAGCAAGGCTATGAGCCGACGGATGGGCGGATGCCGGTGGTAGATGGGAACGGGATTCCTCCGGCGCCCTCCATCTCCCGGGCCGAGGTGGGGCTGGCCCAGGAGACTTTGGAACGGGTACTGCGGAGGAGCCGCGAAGGCCGGCGCAAATGGGCGGATGAGTACAAGAGAAGATGGCGGGTGGAGAGGACCTTCGCCCGGCTCGGCAACTTCAGGAGGCTGGCCATGATGTACGAAGCCTCCTGCATCTTGGCCTGCATCATCGTTTGCTTGAGGGAACTTTCGAAATGACCTCCGCCGCTGCGGCCGTGGAATATGTGCTCACATCTATTGGGAAAGCAGAGGTCCCGGAGGAACCGTAAAATTCCCTCTTCGGATTGGAAGGCGATCTGATTTGTAGCTACACTCCCTGGCGTGAAACGCGCAGAGATTGTGGCTTACCTGGACGAACTCTTCCCGCCTGTTCTGGCGGAGGAATGGGACCACTCGGGGCTCCAGGTGGGGGATCTCTCCCTCCCATGTAATCGGATCCTCGTGGCCCTAGACTTCGAGCTCTCCTTGATCGATCGGCTTCCGGGCGTGGACCTCCTCATCACCCACCATCCCCTCATATTCCGTCCCCTCAAGGAAATCCGGCCCGAGACGCCTCTGGGGCGGAAGATCTCGGCCCTCCTCCGCGAGGGCACCGCCTGTTATGCCGTCCATACTCCCTACGATTCCGCCCGTGGGGGGATGGGGGAGAGGCTTGCGGGGATCCTGGGGCTTGCGAGAGCGGAACCGTTGGTCCCTCGGGGGGAGCTCTACAAGCTCGTGGTCTTCGTGCCCCCCGAGCATCTGGAGGAAGTAGCGCAGGCCGCCTTCTCGAAGGGCGCGGGCAAGATCGGCCGCTACGGACATTGTTCCTTCAGGCTTGAAGGTACCGGCACCTTCCTTCCCGAAGAGGGAACCCGGCCCTATATCGGACGGGTAGGGAAAGAGGAGCGCGTAAGAGAGGTGCGCTTCGAGACCATCGTACCCCATGAAAAGCTCCGGGCCGTAGTGGAGGCGGTGCTCGCAGCCCACCCATATGAGGAGGTGGCCTATGACGTTTACCCCCTGGAACTCCGCGATAACCGCCATGGCCTCGGCCGGATCGGTGAGCTCGAAGAGCCCGCCCTAGCCGGGGAAGTCGTCGAAAGGTTTGCAGAAGCCATCGGGGCAGAGGCCCCGGTGGTATATGGGGATGAGAAACGAGCGGTCCGCAAAGTGGCGCTCTGCGGGGGAGCAGGGGGCAGCCTATGGCAGGAGGCGCTGGCCAAGGGGGGTGAACTTTTCCTCACCGGGGAGTTGGGCTACCACGAGGCTCTGGCGGGGGCGGAGGCCGGGCTCACCGTGGGCGTTTTGGGGCATCGGGAGACGGAGCTTGTGTTCGTGGAGCACGTGGCGCAGCTCCTCCGGGAAAAATTCCCCGGGATCGAGGTGATCACCCCGTGAAGGCGCACCTTCTGAAACTCTTCGCCCTGGGCGAGCTCGACGCGGCCATCCTGGAGGCACAACGCAGGTTAAAGGTCTTGGAAGGCGAAGTAGCTCTGGTGGAACGGCGTATCGCCGCCGAAAAGGACGCCTTCGCCAAGCGGGTCGAGGAACACAAGGCCCTGCGGGCCCGGGCTACCGCGAAGGCCCACGAGGCCGACGAGATCGACGAAAAGATCCGTACCTACCAACACAAGCTCGACCACGACATCATCCCGTATAAGGAGATGGAGTACCTCAAGGAACAGGTGGAGTTCCTGAGATCGCGGATCGACGAAGTGGAAGAGGAGGCGATCCGGCTCATGGAGGAGGCCGAGGCCGACGCGGAGAAGCTGAAAGCGGACGAGGCCGCCCACCGAGAACGTCTGGCGAAGCTTGAGGGTGAAAAGGATGAGCTCCTCGGGAAGATCGCGGCGCTGAAGGCCGAGATCGAGGAGTTTCGAAAAAAAAGGGAGGCCGCGGTCGAAGAGGTCCCGGCCCATCTCCGCGCCCATTATGAGCGGCTCCGGGAGATGTACCCCGATCCTATCGTTCCCATCGTGAACGGGACCTGTAGCGGGTGCCATCTGAACGTCTCCCAGACCACCGTGGACCGCGCTCGGGACGGGGAGGTGGTAACCTGCGACAACTGCTCGCGCTTCTTGTACTTGGAGTCGGCGCTTTAAGTCTCGCCCAAGAAGTCCACCCCCTTCCCCTCCCCCTGGGCAGGATAAACGACTACGGCCAAACCCTGGAGCGCTCCCACCGGGAAGCCCTGGAGGAAAGGATCAAGGCCTTCTCCCAACTTGGGATCGAATTCTGGTACCTCGCTAGCTGGCGCGATCCCTACGGGAACCCGTGGCGCTACGCGGCCGAGATCGCATCCAGTTGGGGGCTATCCGAGAAAGCACTGCTTGTGGTCTTCGTGCGGGAGGGGGGCTCCTGGAGGGCCG
>JAGGWU010000087.1 GCA_021163465.1 Candidatus Bipolaricaulota bacterium | reverse complement strand
TCCTCGACCACCAGCTCCACGCCCGCTTTGGCCAAGACATCATCGGGTATGATGTTCTGATCGCTTTTCTCCAGGGTGCCGAACATATAGGGAATCCCGCAGGGAACGATGGCCTCTTTGGCCTTCCGCACAAGCAGGAATTTCTTCTCCGGATAGCAGCGCTTCCCCACGGTTGCGGCCACGATACCGGCCGGGCCTCCGCCGATCACCAATACGTCCGTTTTCGTCCTCGCCATAACCCCTCCTTAATGAGCTTATGCTCAAATGGATACGCCAAGCAGGGGCCCTGTGCAAGAGGCGCAAAATGGTCTTGCAGAGGTGGCGGGTCAAGCCATGTGGGTTACAAAGCGGCCTCCTCGCCGATCGCGATACAAGCCATTGATCAACGCGACACCACTGAAACCCCTTCCACCAAAAGCGCCGGGGACCTGTAAATCCCGTGACACCATTCCGCCTTGGCACCGATGGCTACGAGGTGGTCCTTCAAGACCTCGTAGGCGTTCCCGGCGATCATGGTGTTCTTGAGGCGCCCGATCACCTTACCTCCCTTGACCACGAACCCGGTGCCCACGTTGTTCGAAAAGGCCCCGGACTGGATGTTCCCCTGCCCGAGACCCAACACCCCTTCCACGATGATCCCCTCTTTCATTTCGGCGATGAGCTCCTCCAACGTCCCCTCTCCCGGGGAGACCAGTATGTTCCGCGGGCCGGGGCTCGGGGGAGTGCGGAAGCCCCCGCCGAAGAATCCTCCCTTCATGCCGTTTCCCGTGGGCTCGGCTCCGGCAAGGGCTGCCGACCGCAAATCATAATAGAAGTGCTGTATCACCCCGCCTTCCACCAACGGAAGCCTCCCCGTGGGTACCCCTTCGTCATCGAAAGAGCCCGAGCGGGGGCCGAAGGGGAGGGTACCATCGTCCACGATGGTGAGCCTCCGATCAAAGGCTTCCTCCCCCAGCCTCCCCTTGAGCGGGGAGGTTCCCATGTAAACCGAAAGCCCGGAGAACCCCACGAGCAAGGGGAGGTAAAGTACGACGGCCCCCCGCGGGGTAAAAAGGACCGGAGGCCTCCCCGCGGGCGAGGGGACCACCCGTTCCCCCCACCGCAGGTACCGGATCACCTGGGAAACGAGCATCTCGGGGGAAAGGTCCTCCCGCCTCCGGACCGTCTTCCCTACCCAAAGTAACCAGATATCCCCTTCCTTAACGTGTTGGGCCTCCACATACATCCCGAAGTAGCTGCGGCGCTCCTCCCGAACACCTCCCGTGGTATTAGCCACCCTTACGCAACTTTCGCCCCGCGAGAGAAAAACGTCGACAATGATCCCGGGGAATTCCTCGGTGATGGCCTTGGCCGCTTCCTCTCCCCATGCCAAAAGGTCGTCAGGGGAAAGCTCTTGGACCTCGGGATCCAGTACTTTCACTTCCCCCTTTCCTTTAAGCTCAGGGAAGGAAAAGGGGGCCGGGTCTCCATGCCGGGCCGAAGCCACCGCGGCCTCCACCAAGGGGTCTTCCTCCTCGCCGGCGGTGGAGGCGAAACCGAGCTTTCCGTCCACGATCACCCGCAATGCCCGACCCAACACCGCCTCGGACTTCACCTTCTCCAACTCCCCACCTTTGAAGGAAACCGTTATCCCTTCCCGATACTCTTCGTAAAGTTCCGCCTCCTTCGCCTTGGCCGCCGCTTTCTCTAGAATCCCCATCACTTCCCTCCCACGATCACGTCCCGGATACGCACATGGGGTGCGCCAAAGGTTACGGGAAGAGGAGACTGTCCGTCCTTTCCGCATCCCCCTGCGCCCCCCTTGAGTTCGAAATCCTTTCCCAAAAGCTCGATATTCCGCAGGGTCTCGAACACGTTCCCTGTGAGGACCACGTCTCGCAGCATCCCTCCGATCTCGCCGCCCACGATCTCGTAGGCGTAGGCGGCGGAGAAGGTGAACTGTTCGAACTCCGTCTGGCCCCCGAAGGCCCCCTTGGCGTAGATCCCGTGGTCGATCCCTTTGAGGAGCTCTTCGAACGTGGCTTCCCCGGGCTCGATGTAGGTGTTGCGCATCCTGACGATGGGTTCGTGTTCCCAAGAGACGGCCCGGGCGTTTCCGGTGGGTTCCATCCCCGTGGCCGCCGCGGTGGCCCGGGAGTGCATCAGCCCCGTGAGTATCCCTCCCCTTATCAGGTAGATCTTGCGGCGGCGCACACCCTCGTCGTCGTAGGGGGTGTTACCCCGACGGCCGGGGATGTAACCGTCCTCCACCACGTTCAAGGCCTCCACCCCGAAACGCTTCCCAAGCTGCATCAGCTTGCGCATGGGCTCGTTACGCAAAAGGAAATCCGCCTCGCAAATGTGACCGAAGGCCTCGTGGATGAAGACCCCCGCCAGTTCTTGGTCCAGCACCACGGTGTAGCGGCCGCCCTTTACGGGTTTCGCGGAAAGAAGTTCCACCGCCCTCTTTGCCGCGGCAAGGGCCTCCTCCTCCCGGTCCTTCACGAACTCGTACCCCGCCGCCTCACCCAGCGACTCGAACGCCTGCTGGATGTCCCCGTTCCGCCTGGCCACCGCCGCAAGATGCAGGGTCACGTCGGGGATCTCCTGCTCGATGTAGGTGCCCTCGGTGTTGGCGAGCACCACCCGCCTCATGGAATCGGTGTAGCGGACGCTGCTCGACACGATCTCCTTGGAGTAGCCCAGAATCAGCTCGTTGTAGCGCTGGGCAAGCTTCCGCTTTTCCTCTAGAGGTACTTCACGGAAGTCCTCTTCCACGGAAACGGTGACGCTGTCCTCCACAGGTTCCACCGGGGCCAACCTTATCCTGTTCCGCACGTGGCCTGCGGCGGCACGGGCCAAAGAAGCGGCTTCCTCCAGCCTCTTGGGGATCTCCTCGGGATCGGTGAAGACGGCGATCCCCCAGGCACCATCCGCCAACACCCGCACGATGCCCCCGGCTTCCCGGGATGATTCCAGGGCCATGAGTTGGTCCCGCTGGAAGACGACCCGGGAGCGGGTGACCTCCTCCCAGCGCACCTCGGCGTATTCCCCCGCCGCGCGCTTCAAGACCCCTTTAAGGAAGGCTCTCATCCCTTTCCCCCTTTCGGGTTGAAGATAGCGGATCCGGAGGCGGAGGACCAGGGAAGTCAAGGGCGCACGTACCGGATCTCCACCCGGGATATGGTGGGGAACTGGGTCAGGGTGCGCTCAAGCTGGGAGGCGAAAAGGTCCAGGGCCGGGGCCTGGGGATCGGGCACGGACAGAACCACGTGGGCGGTGGCAGCGGTGATGGAGATCGCCAAAAGCTCGGTTCCCGCGGGGGCCGCGGTCCAGATCCCCGCGCGCTCCTCGGGCAGCGTGGGACCCGCGAGGAGGGCCTGTACCGCCTCGGTGGCGACCCTCGGGGTCGCGGGGATCCGCCGTACCGCGGGAAAAAGCTTTCCCCCCGAGTCCAGGAAAAAGACCCGCACCCACGTCCCCCGCTCCCCCGCGAACCGGACCGGGATCCGGGCCAGGACCTTCCCTCCCCCTAAGGAGAATACCTCTAGGTATCCGGTAGAAGCGGTGGGGAGGTCGAAGTAGAGGAGACCCGTGGCACGGCCTCCTCGGAATACCAGGGCCTTTTCGGCCAAGACCCTTCCCCGGGCGTCCCGTAGCCGTGCCCCGACCTCCGCTCCTTCCGGAAGCCCTTTCAGCACCACCCGCGCGGGGACACTCAGGATCTCGTCGGGAAGTGGTTTCGCAATGTACACCGTTGGGGGCTGTAACAGGAGGACGCCCAGGAGGATCGCCCCAATTACCGCCGCCGCGATGAGCCCCAGAACTCCCTCGTCCATGGCATCCCCATTCTAATCCGGCGGATGTACCGTCACATTAATGAGCGTTGACATGGCGCACTCCGGCGGACCTTGCCTCCCGGCACCGTCTCAGGAAGGAGGGACCGCTCTGAGGTCCCTCATACCGAAGACGCAACAAGCCCAACCGGGTCTTACGAGAAAAAAGGGGCGCATCAGCGCCCCTATATGAGCTTTACTGCCAATCCGGCTGGTTATTTGCCCGCCTTGAGGGCCGCCTGGGCCGCGGCCAGGCGCGCCACCGGGAGCCGGTAAGGCGAGCAGGAGACGTAGTCCAGGCCCACCTCGTGGCAGAAGTGCACCGACCGGGATTCGCCCCCGTGCTCACCGCAAATCCCCACTTCAAGGTCCGGACGGGCCTTCCGACCCCGCTCGGTGGCGGTCCGCACCAGCTCCCCCACCCCCCGTGTGTCCAGGGTGGCGAAGGGATCGTCGGGGAGGATCTTCTTCGCGATGTACTCCCCGATGAACTTGGCCACGTCGTCCCGGGAGAAGCCGAAGGTCATTTGTGTCAGGTCGTTGGTGCCGAAGGAGAAGAACTGCGCCTCTTTGGCGACCTCGTCGGCGGTGAGGGCCGCCCGGGGGACCTCGATCATCGTCCCTACCTGGTACCTGACCTCGATCCCTTCCTCCTCCATGACGCGCTTCGCTACCCGGTCCACCATCTGGCGCATCTCCCGCATCTCGTTCACGTGGGCTACAAGCGGGATCATCACCTTGGGGTAGGGATCCTTCCCCCTCTTCTTGAGCCTGCAGGCGGCGCGGAAGATGGCCTCGGTCTGCATCTCGTAGATATCGGGATGGGTGATCCCGAGCCTGACCCCGCGGTGCCCCAACATCGGGTTCATCTCCCGCAGGGCCTCTATCCTGGCTTTGAGCTCCTCGGGGCTTACCCCGAACTCCGCCGCGATCTCGCGGATCTTCTCCTCCTCTTCGGGCTTGGGGAGGAACTCGTGGAGCGGCGGGTCCAGGAGGCGGATGATCACCGGCTTTCCGTCCATGACCTCGAGGATCCCCTCGAAGTCCGCGACCTGCATCTCGGAGAGTTTCTTGAGGGCCTCGATGCGTTCGGAGGGGTCTTTCGCGATCAGGGCCTTCTGCATGTGGGGCAGGCGGTCCTCGGCGAAGAACATGTGCTCGGTGCGGCAAAGCCCGATCCCCTCCGCCCCGAACGCCAAGGCTATTTGAGCCTGGTCGGGTTTATCGGCGTTGGCCCGCACCCCAAGCCTGCGGCGCTCATCGGCCCAGGACATGAGCTCGGCGAAGAGGCGGTAGATCGGGGCCTCTTCGGGTTTCTTGGTCTTCTCAATGAGGACCTGGACCACCTCGCTGGGCTGTGTGCGGACCCGGCCCTCCAGGACCTCGCCGGTGAAGCCGTCGATGGAGATCCAGTCACCCTCCTTCAGGGTCACGCCCCGGGCGGTGATGGTGCGGTTGTCGTAGTCGATCTCCAGCTCCTCACATCCCACCACGGCGACCTTGCCTACCTGGCGGGCCACCACCGCGGCGTGGGAGGTGAGGCCGCCCCGGGCGGTGAGGATCCCCGCGGCGGCGAACATCCCCTCCACGTCTTCGGGGGAGGTCTCCTCCCGCACCAGGATCACCGGCTCTT
>JAGGWU010000013.1 GCA_021163465.1 Candidatus Bipolaricaulota bacterium | reverse complement strand
TTGCCCACCCGCTCATGATTGGTCATGGCCATGGTCGCCCTCCAGCGACATTCAGCTCACCTCTATGTTCCGCCGTTTGAAGTCCCGGACAATGGAGTCCAGGACACCCCGCGCCTGGGCCACCGCCCGCTGGGCGTCCTCCCGGGTGGCCTCGGGCCAATCTCCCGGATACCGGGCTTCCACCGCACATACCGTGAGCTCGGCCAAAATCAGGGTGCTCCACCTTCACCGCCCAGCCATCGGGGAGGAGATTGCGGAGGGCGTCGAGATCATGCCGATAGGGGAATTCCACTCCCTCCAGGATCAAGGCGGCCTTCAAGGCCTTCTCCGCGGCCTGCTGGGCAAGCCAGCAGATATGGCGGGGGACCGCGTCCGGAAAGCGAAGGAGCCGCTCGGCCTCCGCGAGGTCTTCCCGGGCGAAGCGCAGCCAACGCAGCGCTTCTTCACGGTATTCAGGATCGCTCATAGACCACCTTCCCCTCCTTCAGCGCCGCCCGGAGGACGCCCCCGATGATGTGCCCCCGCCGCGCGATCTCATCGGGCGTGGTCACGATCACATCTTTGCTCACCGGCAAATCCCCGAGGACCCGGAGGATGTCCACCGTGGCCTTGCGCTTGTCGGCTACCTCCGGCAACACCACCAGTAGATCAACATCGCTCCACTTCCCCGCCTCCCCCCGCGCCCGCGAGCCGAACAACACGATCCGCAGCGGCCGGAACCGCGCGACGATGCGCTTCACCATCGTTTGGACGATATCCTCAGGCACAATTGCCTCCTGTATCAATCAAGTTCCAGAGTTTCTCGGGCCAAGCGCACGAGTTCGGGCCAGCCCAACACCAAGGCGTTGTAAGCCTTAGCCTCCTGCGTCCACCCCTTCCGCTCGCAGATCACGTAGAGCCGGTAGGCCAGGTCCCGGGCCAGCTCCGCCCGCGCCCCCAGCTTCCGCAAAAGCTGTGCGGTGGCCTCATCGCCCGCCTTTTCGTGGTAGTACACCCGGATCAGGTGGTGCACCGCGCCCCACACCGTAGGCTGATCCTCCCGCTCGGGATCCCAATCCTTGGGCAGTTCTTCGGGCCGGAGGAGCCGCACCCTCCCGCCCCGGGAGACCGCGATCCCGGCGTCCACCAGCCCGTCCACGGAGGTCACCTTGGCCTTGGAGAGGAGTTCCGCATCACCGAAGTCCCCCTCCCCGAAGCCGTGCTGCTGGAACCAGGCGATGGCCCAGCGAGTTTCGTTGTCGAACTCATCCTCCTGCTCGGAGAGCACCTCGGTGAGCACCTGGTTGATGAGCCCCAGGGCCGTGCGCACAGTCATGGGTTTGCCGTCGGGTTCCAGCACCCGGCTATAACGGGAGAAGATGGCCATGCCGGGCCCGATGGCTGCCTGGGCGAAGTCTACGGGCGCGATGTTCCCCTGCTGAAGCCGCCGGAGCGCTCCAGGCAACTCCCGCCGGAGATCCTCCACGAACCGGCGCCGGTCGGTCTGCGGTGCGTCCTCGGGCCGGGGCCGGCAGGCCAGCACGATGTAAGAGGCCAGGGCGTTGGAATCCATGGCGCGCATTCGCCACTTCTGCGACGCCCGCACCGGCCAGGTGGCGGTGATCTGGAAGCCGGTTTCAATGAGGGCCGTGAGCATGGTCTCCCATCCGGTGGTGCGGTCCACCTGGTTGTTGCCTTTCCTTCGGCCCTCCTCGTCCCCCTGCTTATAGGCGTAATAGACGGTGAGGGGGAAGCGGGGGTCCATCTTCTCGCGCAGGATGGCGAAGGCCCGCCGCAGGCCCTGCTCAAAATGCTCTTTGGCTTTATGACGATCACCCTTGAACCGCTCTGGGGCCGCCACCAGCTCCGGTCCTTTCGACACCAGGATGGTGGCGAAGAGGTCCGGGTAAAGATCCCCAATGGTGCGCCTCAGCCACACGTAGAAGAAGTCCGAGAGGTTCGAGTAAGGAATGTTGTCGTAGTACGGCGGATCGGTGCTCACGAGCACCTTCTTCAGCCCGTCCCAGGGCTTCGCGGCGTCAATAAAGCGAGCATGGCCTTGCTTTTCACTATGGATTGCCTCTATCGCACCGGCTGTGATTTCGACAGCGTTCTTCCAACATATGGCTTTTTCTCCCAAGAGATTGGCTTCAGAAAAATCCCATGCCATAGGGATTGCCTGTCGTACGAAAAGGTGCATTTGCTGTTGACCGCTAGGTTTCCACGTACTTAACAAACAGTTGAAATCCGCACATCGATCCAGGGCCAAGGCCAAAAAAGTGACCACGGCGCGGGCGTATTCCTCGGCCTTAGCCTCCGAAAGGCCGGCGTTCAGGGCGTCCTTCCTGACATCCGCACGCACCTCCCGGATTAGGTCCGAAAGCGTGACCATGGCCGTAAGCTGGCGAGGGGTGAAAAGCTGTGAAATGCGCGCCATCCCGTATGGCTTGACGCCTAAATATTGAGTTGTCCCCTGAATCACAAAATTCGGCTCCCACACTGGCTTCGCTTGCTGGGTGACATCCTTGTGTTCCTCGGTAGCCGGTAGGTACACCCGGCCGCGGTCCGAATCGGCCACGATGGCCACCAGGCGCGCTCCCATCCGGCCTGTCCTTCCCTGCTCCTTGATGTACTCATCCGTGATCGTGGCGCCGGTCAGAAGGCAGCGGAAGGTCGCCCGGCCCGTTTTCGTCCCAGAGCTGACTTCCGAACGATCCGGCGGCTCACCTGTGCGCACGCGGAACCGCCAGGTGCCCTTGGCCCGGTCCACCACCGGCTCCAGCCAGACCTCCTTGCCCCGTCGGCTGGAGAGCCAGAAGGTGGTCATGAGGGGCACATTGGCACCCCGGGCTGCGGGATCCGGGCTCGGCACCGTCCGCGCCCAGATCCAGGCAATCACCGGCAGTTCCTTCCCCACATATG